>JANYFP010000492.1 GCA_025362555.1 Verrucomicrobiota bacterium | reverse complement strand
TTCAAGCCGGCGTGATAAAAACGGCCGATATCACGCCACAGCCCCGCTTCCATTTGGGCGCCAAACGTGCGGATTTTTTCCGTCGCCCCGTGCTTGCGCCAAAGGGCAAGGCCGTAGAGATCCACGCCATAGTACGTCGGCGAGTTGTATTCATCGAAGGTTTCGTTGAGAGCGAAACCGGCGGCGACTTTCTCCGCCCATTGTTCCCCGCCGCTGACCCAATCGGCGCGGCCCAAACGAGCGCCCGCCCAACTCCAGAGAAAGCTATGCATAAGCATGATGTTCGTGTGATACGGTTCGGCCCGGCCCTGCGTGAGCTCACCTTCGACTGCGCGACGGATGGAATCCTGGAGCCGCGCCGGCAGGCCCGCCGGCAGACGATTTTCAAATTCAATCAGGATCAGCGCCAGGGTTGTCCCGACAAACTGGCGCCAGTTCGGGTCGTAGTTTTTCCAGAGCTCCGCGCCGAAGCCGGGCAGAGGTTCCTCAGGCGAACGGCGGAACGTTCCATCCCACGGCTGACCGGGCGCATTGAATTGCGCGGCGAGCACGCCCTCAAGGAGGCGGACCGCGCGCATCTGGTCACCGGGCTGATCACGAATGAGCAGGCCGAGCGCGTACCAACTGCTTTCACGGATGCGGTGAACCTTGGTCTCACCCGGCGCGGTCGAACGGAGGAGGCCGGCCGCCTCATCCCACGAGCGGTCGGAAAACTGAAGTGCAGTCTGCAACATTTCCCGCGGACGGGATTCGAGTTTATCGAGGGTCAGCCCGGCCGCCCCAAGCGGAGGAACCGTCATCAGGACAAGGAAGAGCGCGAGGCGGAGCAACACTCGGATCATGGGCGACAAAGGAGTACGAATTGAACGGTGACCTGACCTGTGGTCCGATGCCATCTCTAAGAAAAAGGCCCGCCGGTAAATTTCCGGCGGGCCAAGACCACCTAACCCAAATCAAAATTTTGTGGCGAGGCTGAGATACATCGAGCGGGAGGGCGCGAAGTAACCATCGGCACCTTCACGATAGCGTTTGTCGGCAACGTTTTTCACGTTGAACTGCGCTTTCACGTCATGACTGCCGAACTTGAAACTGTAGGAAGCCATCGCGTTGAAGACCGTAAACGCGGGTAGCGTGACCTGGATGTTGGGGTCCTGCGAGAGGTTCGTCGCATCGTTGTGCTGCAAGCCCGCGCCCACCGAGAAATTTTTGAGCGGCCCACTGGAGAACGTGTAGTGGTTCCAAAGGTTGTAGGTGTTCTCTGGCACCGCACCAAAACGACGGCCGACGAAGGCGGTGTTGTTCGACTTGGTGGTCTCAGCGGTCATCTGGTGCGCCCAACCCGCAATGACACTGTAGTTTTTGCTCACCGACCAGTTGGTCTCGAGTTCGAGGCCGGTGGTGTGCTCAGAATTGCCGAAAATAAAATACGGTGAATGGCCGGTCGCAAGTTGTTTGGCGGTGTCGGCGTACGCGAGATTCTGGCGCTTGGTGTCGTAGTACGCGAGAGTCGAGGTGAGACGACCATCGAGCATCTCGGTTTTAAAACCAAGATCGTAGCTCTGGCTTTTGATCGGCTCCGACGCGTTGCCGTCGTAGTCGACCGCCGTGTTGGCCTCGACCGATTCACTGTAAGTGCTGAAGAATGAGACGTCGGGCAAAACCTTGAAAAGCAGTCCGGCCTGCGGGGTGATGCCGCCCTTGCCTTTGGCAATGTCGTAGGTGGCGAGCCCGGTGGAGCTGTACTTGCTTTGGCTTGAATTGGAAACCGGCTTGTCGTAGGTGACGTGACCCCGGAAAGCATTGTAGCGAGCGCCGGCCAGCACGAAGAGGCGCTCATTGAAGAATTTCGCCTGATCGACGATAAAATAACCAAAGGCCTCGTCGTAATTTTTTCGGACGATATTGAAGGTCTGGCCGCCGGCGACGAAGAGATCGTTCAAGCTGACCGGGGTCGAGGTCCCGGGTGCAAAGTGGGTGGCGTAAACGTTCGGCACGCCGGACACGGAATTGTTACCGGGAGAATTATTATAGGTGTTGTTAACCGGATTCAGATAGCCGGGACGCGTGAAGATGACGCGCTGAAAATCCTGGCCAAACTGGAGGGTGTGCTTGGTTGGTCCCAGGTCGAAGCGCCACGTGAGCTTGTTGTTCGCGTTGTAGGAATCTCGAATGTTGATAAAATTTTCGATACGGAAACGCAGCGTGCCATCGGCGTAAGGACGTGTGTCACCGTCGGAAGGCTGGAGACCAGACGTATTGTCGTAGGCGTAGTTTAGTGCGGTCTGCCAGACGAGGGTGTCGCTAATCTTGAGCAGATAATTAAGATCAAGGGTATGGGAACGCTGGATCTGCTTGGCGTCCTTGCTGAGGGATAATTTGTAGTCGTAGGGCGCGAATTGATCGTAGAGCGGGTAGAAGCTGGGGTTAACCGTGCCGTCAGCCAGCAGGTAGGTGCCGGAGTAACCGAGCGAAGTGAGATAATTACGATTCACGGTGTCGGCGGTGGTCGTCACCTGATTGACGTTGGCCTGCGCCGCGATGGCACCGGCGACCCCGTAAACCTTGGAATTGACGAGCGAACGCACCGGATAGGAGCTGAGATAAAACATCGTCCGATCAATCTCCTCGGCGTCGACGGTGATCTGCTGATTTGTGGTCGGCTTAAAAATAGCGGAAAGACCCGCGTAACTTTCGTCCTTGTATTCATACTGCCTGATGCCGTCGCCTGAGCTCGCACCCGCGCCCAAGCGGATGGCAAGTTTATCGCTTAACACCTGGTTAGTGAAAAACTCACCCCGGAGATAGCCCTCGTTGCCAACGGTCGCCTTCACGTCGGAAAAATTACGATCGAAGACGGGCTTCGCGGTCACGGTGTTGACGATGCCGCCTGGCCGAACGGCGCCGAAGAAAATTGCGGCCGGACCTTTGATGACCTCGATCCGCTCCATGTTCCAAGTGGTCATGAGCTGGCGACGATACATGCCGTTGCGGTAGGCGATCAGGCCGGTTTGACCGCGAATAACCGCGCGCGACTCATTGACGGGATTGGTGAGCACGCCGGGGACCATGTTGAGTGCCTCGCGCACATCAAAGAGACCGGTGTCAGCGATCAAATCACTTGTGATTACACTAATCGCGAGCGGGGTGTCACCGATCTTGGTGCCGATGCCGGTGGCGGAAATCGCATTGGTGGCACGGTAGCCGGAAGACTTGCTCGAAGTGACGACGAAATCGTCAAGGGTGATGACATCGGGGTTGGCAATGGCAGGTGCCGCAGGAGCGGCGGCAGTCTGCGCATAAAGACCAGTGACGGCGGAGGCCAGGAGGCCCGTCAGCGCCGAACGGAGGACAACTAGGTTTCTCATATTTGAGTGGGGTAAGGGCATTGGCTATT
>JANYFP010000572.1 GCA_025362555.1 Verrucomicrobiota bacterium | reverse complement strand
TCAACACGGTTTACGGGCCGACCGCCGTGTTTGAAACCACGACGCAGCCCGACACCGACCCGGAGACGAAGAGCCGTTATCTGCTGCTGTCGATCGACGAATCACCCGAGCAAACGCGGCTCATCGCCGAGGCGCAGCGGCACCGGCACACCCTCGACGCGTTACTCTCGCGGAAGGAACGCGAGGCGGTGCGTCGTCGGCATCACGCCTTCCAGCGGTTGCTCCGGCCGCTGGTGGTCGTGAATCCCTACGAGCCCTTGCTCGGCTACAGTGACGAGCGGCTGACGACGCGCCGCGACCAGCCCAAATATTTAAACCTGATTTTAGCCGTGGCCTTTTTGCACCAGTTGCAGCGCCCGGTGAAAACGCATCCGGTTTTAGGCGAGTACATCGAGGCGACGCTGGGTGACATCGCGATTGCGAACGATCTTGCGGCCGATCTCTTCGGGGCCTCGCTCGATGACCTCTCGCCCCCCGGTCGGCAGTTGGCGGAACTGATGACGGGCTACGTGGCGGCCCAGGCGGCGGCCAGGCAGACCGACTGGCGCAAGATCGACTTTGCGCGGCGGGAGTTGCGGGAGGCGATCAAGTGGACGGACGCCCGGTTGCGGCTGCACCTGGACGAGCTGATCCGCTGCGAATACTTGCAGCCCCTGTGCGGGGCGAGCGGCAGCGCCTACCGCTACCGGCTCGCGGTGTCGCCGGAGCAAATCCGGTCCGGCAGCCGGTGCGCACCGGGCATCAAATCGGTCGAACAGCTCCGCAAAGAGGCGAACCTCGCAGGTCTGGCCCCCCACCTCGCAGCCCAAAACCACCACCTCGCAGGTCAAAACGGTCACCTCGCAGCCACCGCGCAGAACGGCTTTACGCGGTCCGCCTCAGAGCTAAAACCACGCGGGCAAGCCGACCTCGCAGCCCTGAACGGGTCGCATATACCGGTCAACGGGAGCCATCGATGAAGACCCGGCCAAAATCGATAAGGCTGCTCCGCGATTATCTCGGAGCGTTGCGTGTGCGTGGGCTGTCGCCCGCGACGCTCACCAGCCGCGAGCAGGCCGTGCAGCGGTTCTTGGCACGGCTGGAGAAAAAAGACCTGCGCGCGGTCACGCGGGCCAAGGTGAAAAGTCACGCCGCCTCTCTTCTCTCCAGTCGTCTGACGGCGGGCACGGTGCGGGTGCACCTGACCGCGCTGCGCTCGTTCTTCGCGTGGCTGGAGACGATGGACGCTGTGCTGGTCAATCCGTGCGTCGGGGTGTCGTTGCCGAAACTCCCTGACCGTTTGCCGCGCCGCGTGCTCACGGCAAGAGAAGTGGGCAAAGTGCTCGCGCAACCCGACACCGGCACGAACAAAGGCAAGCGCGACCGTGCCGTGTTGGAGGTGCTTTACTCGTCGGGCTTGCGGCTCGCCGAAATCGCCGCACTCGGCGTGCATGACCTCGACTTGAGCGCGGGGGTTCTGCGGGTCGCACGCGGCAAGGGCGGACGTGGGCGCGTTGCCCCGCTGGGCTCGTCAGCGGTCGAGGCGCTGCGCGTCTATCTGGGTGCGCGCCGTGTCTGGCAGGAAGTCAGCGGGGTGTTTACGCCCTGTCTCTGGCTCTCGCCGATCAAGCCGCACGGGCCACTAAAAAAACAGGCGGTCGCCTTGGTCGTGCGACGGTGTGCGGTGCGGGCAGGCATCGGGAGCGCGAGCGCTCACGCGTGGCGGCACACCTGCGCCACGCACCTGATGCGCGACGGCGCGGCCGTCGTCTACGTGCAACGCTTGCTCGGGCACCGCTCGCTTAAGACGACGCAGGTTTATACCCGCGTGAGCGCCGCCGACGTGCGCGCGACGGTGCGCGCCTCGCACCCCCGATCATGAAGGCAGAGCCGGTCAACGCTTGGGAGGCGCTCGCGCACCGGTACCGGCAAACGCTGCTCGTGCGCGGCTACTCCGTCCGCACGCTCGCCACGCAAGGCACCTACGCGCGACGCTGGCAGGAATTTTGCGCCGACGTGAAACTCGCCACGCCGGGTGCCGTCCGGGCCGAACACGTCGCTGCGTTCCAGCAATGGCTCTGGCACCGGCCCACGGCACGCGGCGCGGTGCGGGGCATCGCCGGACAAAACAATATCCTCTCCTGGGTGAAAGGCTTCTTTGCGTGGTTGCAGACCGAGGGCGTCTTGTCGCGCAACCCGGCGGCGTCCGCCCTCTACGCGAAGCAGCCCGACCCGTTGCCCAAGGATGTGCTCACGATGGCCGAGGCGGTGGCGATCCTCAAGACTCCTGACGTATCCACTCTTAACGGACAACGTGACCGCACGATTTTGGAAACGATGTATGCGACGGGTCTGCGGCGCGCCGAGCTGCGCGCGCTGGGCCTAGTCGACGTCGATCTTGAGGCCGAGGTCGTGATCGTACGCCAAGGCAAAGGAGGGAAGGGCCGCGTCGTGCCGCTCACGCGCACGGCCTGCGCGTGTCTGGAAACGTATCTACGCGAGACACGCCTCACGCTGCTTGCCGGGCAGCTCTCGGCGCGGCTGTTCGTGTCGCCCGTCAATCATCCCGGCAAAGATTTTTGTTTGGGTGAGCACGCGCTGGGCAACCTCGTCACCCGTTACGCGAAGGCGGCAGGCATCAAAAAGAAAGTCACGCCGCATCTGTGGCGGCACACCTGCGCGACGCATCTGTTGCAGAACCGGGCTAACCTGCGCCACGTCCAGGAAATGCTCGGCCACAAGAGCCTCGCCACCACGGAGCGTTACTTGCGCGTCACCATCGCCGACCTGAAGGACGCTCACCGACGCCACCACCCACGCGGGTAAGATGGGCTTGCCGCCTTCGCCGCCCAAGCCTAGATTTACCACCATGAGCACCGTTCAGGAAATCCAAGACGCCATTTTGCATCTGCCGCCGCAGGACCGCGAATTACTCCGGCACTGGCTCGATGACACCGAGGAAGAGACGCCCGAAATGCTGGCCGCCATCGACGAAGGCCTCCGCTCTCTGCGGGAAAAAGGCGTCATCCCGCTGGAGAAAGTCCGTCAAAACATCGCTTCGTGGGCTACCAAGTCGGCCTGACCGAGGAGGCCCAGGCCGATCTCGGCGCAGTGGTGCGCTTCCTTGCCGAGAAAAGTCCCGAGGCGGCCGAGCGCATCGGCCACGAACTGCTCGACACCGCCCTGGCCCTGACCTGGTTCCCCCGACGCGGCTCACCGGTGCGGTGGAGGCTGGGGATGCGCAAGCTCACCTACCGCCACTACCTGATTTTTTATCAGGTCAACGAGGCCGCCCAATGGGTGGAAGTTGTCCGCATCTGGGATGGCCGCCAGAATCCGGCTTCGCTCCGTCTGCCCTGAGCCACACCCATGGTCGCTTCCGCCTCTTTCTTCTCCAGCCGTCTCAGTTCCAAATTACGGCTGGGAGAAAAAGCGCCTTCTCACCCCAAACCGTCATTGGGGATTATTTGGCTCAATGATGATATTGATTCGGGCGACATGGGAGGTAACGACATCCCTGGTCAAGCGGTTCAAGTGGTCAACGGTTTCAATATTGGGCCGGATTACACCACGAATGTTGATCCCAGCGGCCGGCAACTCGGCGTGGTAAATGGAGCCCGCGATCTTGTTGATCTATTCCCGGTCGCGCTCGACATCAAACAACTCCTCGCGGTTCTGCCGCCCAGCGTGTCCGTGAAATACAAGCTCAAGCAGGCCGACGGAGCGTTGAACTTTGTCTATACGAATCTGACGAGGGACCACGCATTCGATTATCAGCGTCTGCCGCAGGGTGCCTCGCCACTGACGAGTGGTTTTGGGCCAACTCTCACTCAAGCGCCGGCCAGTGCCTCAAAGCAGCAGGTGACGACCGCAGGAGTAGATCTTTTCGGGGATGTGAGCGGTTCGCCGCAGTTTCTCGATGCCATTCAAAATCACAATGGAGGTGTGATTCTCGTGGAAGGCCGAGCGGCGACGAGCGCGCCGCTCGTGCTCTCGGTAGAGAAAGATGGCACGGTGATCGCCGAGGTGAAGCTCGAGCTAAGCCTCGCGCCAGTCGAAACGATGTTCCGGCACTTGAATTTGCACGACCGCCATTTGCCTGGACTCGTCGGTGCGATGCCGGGCGGGACAGCGCAACCCGAGGCGATGGGCGATCCCGCGGGCTTTCCGGACAATCCCAACAGCGATAGCCGTTGGTTGATCTTCGTCCATGGTTTTAATGTGGGCGGGCAGGGTTCGCGCGGCTGGAACGCAGAAATGTTCAAACGTTGTTATTGGAGCGGCAATAAATCTCGGTTCGTGGGTGTGTCGTGGTTCGGCAATCCGGATCAGGTTCTCGGCGCAGTATCCGATTATCACCTCGCTATGCGCAATGCGATGGTGACCGCCCCCGTGCTCGCGCAGGAGATTAATGCTCTCACGGGAGCGGCGGCCACCAAAACCCTGTTCGCGCATAGCTTGGGCTGCGGGGTGATCTCCAGTGCCATCGCCGATCACGGCATGACTGTCGGCAGAGTCTGTTTCGTGGACGCAGCCCTTGCCCGGGAATGTTTCGACGGACGCAGCCCGGGCACTTTTACCTCGGAAAACGACGGGATGACGCCCGCCGCTTGGAAGGCTTACGATCCGAAACTATGCGCCGCGAACTGGTTCAACTTGTTCGATCCAGCGACCGACTCTCGCGGAAAGTTGACTTGGATCAATCGATTCTCCGGTGCGGGTTCCGTCGTGTATCATTTTTATTCAAGCACCGAAGATGTCTTGGCGGAATACACGGGAGAATTGCCGACATCGTTCCTTTTACCTGGCGGTGTTCTGTGGACTGGAGACCACGTCGGAACGTTTGGATGGGTTTATCAAGAAAAGGGTAAAGGCAATCGGCAGAACTATTTGATCAACGTCGAAACATTAACGGAGCTGACGCATCTTGGCAGTTACTATGGCGGTTGGGGCACAAATCTCAAGGACCCGCTGCTGGATACTGATCCAGTGTATTGGAAGTGGGACAACACGCTTCACATCCGCGTCTTTAAATCGCCCGGAGAAGTCGGCACGATTGACGATGCGATCTTGCGCCGCAATCCAGTGTTCGAACCCGGCTGGGGGGTAGCAGGTGGCCAAAATCGATTATCGCCGCCCAACAGTGATCCAGTGAATAACGTAGGCCCGAGTTGGATTCTTAATCTTTACGGCTCAGCCCAAGGAACAAGCACCCAAGGCAGCACTTTGGCAGCAGACTCGCTCAACCGCGCTCAGCTTCTCGCTGAGGCCATCCCGTCGCTGACTTGGTGCATAGGATCGCGTGCGGTGACTCGTTTTGAAGACCGAAACTTCAACCTGCCTACGCTTGTTAATCAGACCAACTGGCCGAGAGGAAAACCCGATGGAGTTACTCCTGAATGGCGGCATAGCGATATGCGGGAGGTGGCCTATCTCTACCAATATGGCGTCTTCGATAAGATCGTCGCGCTGTCCAAACCATGACCATGAAAACAAAAATCTTCATTTGCCTGGGCGCGCTGCTCGGCGTCGCTGCCGCTGTGCAGCAGGTGGGCTGGCCACTGGCCAAGCTGACGGTGCACGTCGTGGGCGAGCAGGGAGAGCCGATTCCCGGTGCCGACGCTACGATCACTTTTCGGGAAAAACTATCCGATCAAAATGCGTGGGCTGTTGGCAAAACCGATGGTGAAGGCAACTTCACCGCAGAAGGGCATAGCGACAAGCGGCTCAGTGGTTTTGTGCGCAAAGAAAATTATTACGAAGGTGGAACAGGCTGGGTGATCTTCAAGGACCCCATCCTCGGCAAGTGGCAGCCGTGGGATTCGGTCGCTGAAGTCGTCCTCCGCCCCGTTGGAAAGCCAGTGGCGTTGTATGCGGAAACTGGATGGATAGAAATCCCGGGCATTGAGCAAGCCTATGGCTACGACTTGGAGAAAAGTGATTGGGTCTCACCCAATGGTAGCGGGCTCCATGCAGATCTTATTTTTACTTTGCAGCGCCGCTATGAGAATCGCGATGACTTTGAGGTAAAAGTTAAACTGAGCTTCCCTCAACGGCTCGACGGCATCCAGGAAGCTCAATTGCCGGCCATCGGCCGCAATAGTGCGTTCAAGTGGCCGCGGGAGACTCCCGAGGAAGGCTATCAGCCGATTCTGGAGACTCGATTTGGTCACGACCCAAAAGCTGGCTTCACGCAGAGCGCTTCGGAGGAGCAAGCTTACTTTTTCCGGGTGCGAACAGTTGAAGAGAACGGCCGGATCGTCAGCGCGCTTTACGGCAAGATCAAAGGTGGCCTCCAACTCGCTCCCTCCAACTCAAAAACCTGCAAAATTAAGCTTACCTATTACCTCAACCCGACGTCGCTGGACCGAAACCTCGAATGGGACACCAAGCGAAATCTTCTCTCGGGTTTGAGCTTCGAGCAGACGCCGCGCGATCCGTAAATCGAGCCATGCGTCTCACTTGCCCGCCTTGTTGTCGAGCAGCCGCACGGTGATGCCGGTGACGCAGGGTTGTGACGGTTCGAGATTGGCGTAGCGCTCGGCGAGCGGCCAGATGGCGGCGAGCTTGTGATCGCGGAGGTGATCGAGCAGGTGGGCGAGCCGCACGCCGAAGACGACGACATCGCCGGTCGAAAATGCCAGCACCAGCCGCTCGCGCCCCGCCGGGGCATCAAGCGGCAGCTCGGGATCGGGTTCGAGGGTGTAGTGGTGCAGTTGCGCGACCGAAAACCCGAACCGTGTGCGCGGGTTGGGCCGGAACTCGATGAACGAGGCGTTGCCGCTCTCGTAGCAACGTTGGTCGCGCTTCGCGGCCAACTCTTCTCGGAGTGACGAGGGCATAAGGTCAGATTTACATGCGGATGCCGCGGGATTGCGACTGACGTTGCTGTTGCGCCTCGCGCTGTGCCTGCGCGATGAACTCGCGCGCGGTAACGCGCTGCGTCTGCTCCATCCCCAGCCGTTGCCCGAGCCATTGCCGGAACGACTGCGCGACACGCTCGACCGGGGCCAACCGCTCCACACGCAGCGCCCGAAACTGCCGCACGACCCGCCGGATCGTCTGCTCGACGCGCACGCGCGGCGGCAGGGACTCAGTCCCTGCACCCGCGGAAACTTCGTTTCCGATGCGCTCGCTCGCGCGTTCCGCGCGCTCTTCGCGCTCGTCTTCTTCACGCCGGCGGCGATACCCAGCCTGACGCAGCGCCTCGCGCAGCCCTTCCAGCTCGATGGCCGCCTTGCGGGTGTGCGAGTCCTCGACGCGACGGCCCAGCAACTCGGCGTCGTCGGTGTAAACGCGCGCGCGTTCGCGCGCCCTCGAAATCGACACATAAAACTGCTCCTGACTCACCGCGGGAAACGACTGCGACGAGGCGACGACCATGACCTCATCGACGGTCTTGCCCTGCGCCGCGTGCGAGGTGACCGCGTAGCCGTGCGTGAACGTGCGGTAATCGCGCGGCAGCTCGCGCCCATCCGTCAGCGCAATCTTCTCGTCTTTGCCAATCGCCTTCACGGTGACGCGCTCGCCGTTTACAAAATCCTTCGCGTTGGCGCGGAGGAGCAGCACGTCACCGGCCGCAATGCCGATCTCGCGCCGTTCGCCCACTTCAAACGCGGACGGCGAACGGCTGGGAGCAAGGAGACGTTCGCGCTGATCGCTGCCGCGGACGACGAGCTGACGACTGCGCTGCGCGACCACCTCGACTAACTCACCGACACGAAATTGCGCGGTGGTCTTCACAAACCGCAGTTGCACGCCCGGCTCGTAGTGATCGACGAGCTTCTTTTGCGCGTCGGTCCATCCGAGCGGATCAAACACGCGCATCTTTGTCTCCTTCATCGCGAGCTGTTTTTGTTCGCGCCGTTTTTGCCGGATCGCCTCCGTGACGACCGCGATCTCGGCCCACGTCGGCGAAACGACCAGCGCCGCCTTGCCGGACGCCGTGACGCGCAAGTAATCGTCGGCGGCTTTTTGGTGCAGTGTCGCCGTGTCGTTATGCTCGACGACCTCACCGGCCTTGAGCAGCCGCGAATATGCCTGCTTCACCTGCTGCTTGGCCGCGAGCGCCACGGTCTCGCGCAGCTCCTCCGAGCGCTGCCGCCGAATGTTGACCAGCCGCCCGAAGCGGAACCCGGAATGGTCCTCCAAAATCCGCAACGCATCGCCCTGTGCAACCGGCGCGTGCTGGCCGGTGTCGCCGACCAGGACGACGCGCGCATCCATCGTCTTCTCGAAAACTTTGATCATGTCGCGCGTGCCCAGCGTGCCCGCCTCATCGACGACCAGCACCGCACGCGGCGACAGCCGCAGCGGATCGGTGAGCAGTTTTGCGACGGTGACCGCTTCCGAAAATCCTTCCTTCCGCAAAACGTCGGTCGCCGCCGCGGACGGCGCGCAGACGATCAACTCGCGCCCGGATTGTTTTATCGCCGCGTCCAGCTCGCGCAGCGTCGTCGTCTTGCCCGCACCGGCGAGGCCCTGCATCCCGGTGATCCGATCGTGCGACGACAACACGAGCTTTAAGGCGGCACGTTGATCGACGCCCAGCGACTCCGTGACACGATGCCGGGGCGCGATCGCTTCCGCGGCGTCGAGGCCGCGGTTGACGTGGCGAATCATCCACAGCTCCGACTGCAAAATCTCCTTGGTCGAATACTCCTGCCCGACGTGGACCAGCTCGGGCCGCGCGCCAAGCTCGCGTTTGAGCGCCGGAAGCTCGAGCTGACCGCAGCCTTTGACCAGCGCGGCCTCTAACAACTCGTGCTCGGCCGCGACCGACTGGCGCGCGAAAGCGTGATCGACGGAATGCCGAATCGCTTCGCTCGCCGTCACGCGCTCCGCGGCCTCGATCTTCTGCCCGCGCGCCTGGGCGACGACGGCCCGCAGTGCCCGCTTCTCGAAAAAACCGATCTCGTCCAACTGCGCCGCGCGCACCTCGCGCTCCGAAACGTTTTTGAGTTTACGCGGCCGGGACTGGTGGACGACGTGGCTGACCTCGTTGTGCGAAAGCTTCCTTCCCAGCCGTTTTTCCTCACGCGCGACGGCGGCGTTGCGCTGCTGGGCGCGTTTGGAAAACCGCTCGATGATGTCCGGCTTGACGCCCTCGATCTCGAACCCGTGCGCGGTTTGCCGCGTCGAATATCCCAGCCGGTGCAGCCGCGCCGCCAGCTCGTTCCGATAGACCGCCGTCCCATACCGAATCGCCGCGAACATGCCCGAGGTTTGCAGCGCCTTCCACCGCTTCTCCGTTCGATCAAACGTCCCGTTGAACAGGGTAAAGTGCGTGTGCAGTTGCGGGTCTAGAGCCCGCGACGTGTCGTGCAGAAACTCCGCGCCAATCACGTTGCCGGTGGGCCGGTCGTCCATCGCGCCGCCGATCCGCACGCGCGTTTTGGCGAACGCTTCCAACTCGCGGAGCGCAATCCGCGACGCCTCCGGTGCGCCTCGACAATCCGCTTGTCGCCCATCGTCACCGCGAGAATCGAAACCGACTTCGGCGCGGAACACGTGAAGTCAAAAAAGATGCGCCGATCCTTCAAGTGCACCTGCGTCAGCTTGGTCCCGTCCACCGGATGCAGGTTATCGCAGAGCCGCAAAAACGCCTCGCGTGTCACCACCTCTCCCGGCTCCAAACCCAGCAACTCGGCACCGGCTCCAATCCAGTAGCCCGCCTGACTCTGCTTCTCCGTGTAGTAGTCGTTATGCGAAAGATGCTCGTCAAAATACGTCGTCGCCGCGTTCCTGTGCTTCTGTGGTTTTGCGGTGAACATGCGCGCCTCTCCTCGCGATGTTCCGACCCGTGTTTGCCCCAAAAGTGCGCCGTCTCGTGCTCCCCTAATCGCGGTAGTTTAGCGCGCGTTCCAATCCCCCAAACCCTCAGAAAAGTGCCATGACACCAACCCCGCTCGAAAGGAGCGCGAAACCTGCCAGAACAAACGCCGGACAGAATAGCGTTGCAACTGATAGACAGACTGCTGATAAAACTGCGGCTCAGAAATCAATCCAAAAGCCCATGACTGAACGCATCAATTACGACAAGATTGCCGCGCAGGTGAACTATCCCGCACTCGATAAAAAGCTGGATGAACTGCGCAAGAAAGCGCCGCCACCGCGCCGCAAAAAAGCGGCCGATGTGTTGGCTCCCGTGACGCCCAAACTGCTCGCCATGCATGCCGACGGCTGGACCTATCAGCAGTTGGCCGAGGAGCTGAAATCCAGCGGCCTGACGGTCACCGCCAGTGCCCTCCGGGCGCACTTGAGCCAGGCGCGGAAGAGCAGGAAAACGAAGCCCCGGCCTTCATCCAAAGGGTAAACCACCATGGCCTTTTTGTTCGCCGGAGTCGTCTTTGCCACCTTGGGCGGAACCATCATCGGCTCCGTGATCGGGCTCGTTTTTGGCCTGCTGGTCGGTGTTGTCCTGCCCCTGTGCTACAAAATTACGGCGATGCTTTGCCGTGGGGTTGGCTCGTTGTTGGGCCTCAGGTGACAGCGGCCGGGATACCGGTTTTGCGCGTCATCTTGGCCTCGCAGTAGGCCGCGACCTTGCCCCGGAAATCTGCCGGCAGTGGCTCGAATTTACGCCGACCCGGCCCGAGATTGATGGCGAGAATGTAATCGTGACCGGCTTCCAACTCGGCCCGCTGGTCGGCGGTCAGCGCATCGAGGCGGCCACAATCGTTGACCGTGAGATCGGCCGTGGCGGAAAAAGAAGTCGGGGCAATGAGGATTGGTTTAGTCATGGGCGGTATCATCTAGGGTGTGTCAAGAGGGCAAAAAGTGGCGGCGGCTCGGCTGCGCCGCGCGGGGTGCCGCTGCCATCAAGGAGGAAGGTGCGGGGGGACTCGCTGCCGCGCCCCGGCTCGGGGCAACTGATGAGAAAGCAAACTCAGAGGCGTATCTTTTGGCGGGGCTTATCGTCAGGCGGAGGAATACCAGCTGCTTCTTGCAGATCGATCCACTTTTCGGCGGCGGCTTCGTCGAGAAAAGACTCTGGGTAGCCTTCGACTTTGATGCTGGTGGGTGCGCCGCCTTTTTCAGTGTAGCGAAGCACAATGACAAAACTACCGTAAGGTTTGCGTTCCGTGTGAGGCATCGTGTTAGCCCGCTTTGCGTGCTTCGTAGGCGGTGAGGGAATCCTCGACGTTGGCCAAAATGCGTTGCTGGGTCGCGCGCGGCAACTGGCTGACCCGTTCGAAAACCTGCCGGGCCTTGCCGGTGGGTCCGGGGCCGCGCGCTTTTGACTCCTGACGACCGAGCAAGAAATCGGCGGTAACGCGGAGAGCGGCAGCCAGGGAGGCCAGTTGTTCGGGCTTCAGGGCGACGGGCTCGCGTTCCCAATAGGTGACGACGCGTTGGGTTACGCCCAGTTTAGTGGCGAGCTGCTGTTGCGTGATCCCGGCTTGTTGACGTGCGCTAGCAATCCGCTCGCCCATCGGCGTGCGGGTTTTGGTGGTAGGTCTTCCCATTGGCATGCCCTCATTATACGGGTCGATTGCCAAGATATACGAAATGCCTTGCATAGATACACGCATAGCGTGTAAGTCGGCGGCATGTCAAAATCTTATTCTTCGGGCTTGACGCCCTCCAGAAAAACCGGGGTGGACTTCGACGAAGTGAAGCGGTCGGTAGACGTGGTGGCGGTGATCGAGGCGCACGGGGTGCCGCTTAAGAAAGAGGGCAAGGATTGGGTGGGGCTCTGCCCGTTCCACGCTGACAAGAAGCCATCCTTGCGGGTGACACCGGGCAAAGGCCTGTGGCGGTGCATGAGCTGCGAGGCGGCGGGCAACGCGATCCAGTTCGTGGCGCGGAAAGAAAAGGTGAGCGACCACGAGGCGGCGTTGCGGCTGCTTGCGCAGTTGCCCGGGGTGCAGCGCGCTTCACAGCTGGAGAAAAAGAAATCTTCTCTTCCCGCCGTGCCTCCGGCCGTCACCACCGACCTGCTCAACCGCATCGCCGGTTTTTATGCGCGCACGCTGCACAAAGACCGGGCCGGGCTCGATTATCTCGCAGCGCGCAAGTTGTCCGATCCGGCCATGCTGGAAAACTTCCGGGTGGGCTACTGCAACGGGACGCTTAAAAACGCGCTGCCCGATGCCGGGGAATTACTCCACCAGCTGCGGGCACTCGGCGTCCTGAACGAAAAGGGCAACGAGGTGTTTTACGGCCGCGTCACCGTGCCGATCATGGACGAGGCTGGGGCGGTCGTTGGCCTTTACGGCCGCAAGGTCGAGGGCGAAGCCGCACGACTCAACGCGGACTCGGCGCGGCACATTTATCTCGCGGGTGGCCATCGCGCCGCGTTCAACGCGGCGGCGGCGAAGCACGCGCCGCGCTTGGTCTTCACCGAGGCAATCTTTGACGCGCTCGCCCTCTGGCAATCCGGCGAGCGCGGGGTTGTGCCGCTTTACGGTGCGGACGGATTTACCGAGCATCACGCGGCGCTTGTCCGCGAAACGACCGCGCAGGAAATCGTCCTCGCCTTGGACAACGACGAGAAAGGCCGCGCGGGCACGGAGGCCTTGCGCGTGAAACTCACCACCCTGGCGCCGTCCGTGCCGGTGCGTGTCATCGCGTGGCCCGAGGGCAGCAAGGATGCCGCCGCTTTCTTTTCCAGCCTTGAGAATGCCGCCGAGGCGTGGACCGCGTTGGTTGCGCCCGTGCCGGAGAAAACGGCGGGAAGTGCCTCAGTCTTCCCGGCGGGGAAAAAAGAAACTGACCCGGCGGCAACGACGCCGTGCCACGGCATCCGGGAGGATGCCACGGGTCCAGGGACCGAGTCCCTGGCGCAGGGCTTCGCGCTCGTCTGGCCGAACCGACGTTACGAGGTGGTCGCGCTTGCGAAGTCCTCCGCGACCCGGCTGAAAGCGATCGTGAAGGCCATCGGGGCGGAGCCGGGCCGTTTCCATGTGGAGGCCTTGGATCTCTACTCGTCGAGGGCACGGCGCTTGTTTGCGTCGGAGGCGGCGCGGTTGTTCCGCGTCCCGGCTGAGACGACCGAGGCCGATCTCGGCTGCGTGCTCGTTGCCGCCGAGCAGCACGCCGAAAAAGACACGGGGGCGCCGGTGGCGGTCGTATCCGACGCCGACCGGGTCGAGGCGGTGAAGCTGGGCAAGAGCGCCGATCTCGTGGGCGCAATCACCCGTGATCTGGGCAAACTCGGCATCGTGGGCGAGGAACGCAACGGCCTCGTGCTCTACCTCGTGATGACGAGCCGCAAGTTGGACGACCCGTTGGCCGCGCAAGTGTTGTCGTCGTCGGGATCGGGCAAGAGTCATTTGCAAGACGCGGTGCTGTCGCTCTGCCCCGAGGAGGATTTGATCAAGCTCACGTCGTTATCGAGTCAGGCGCTGTTCTACAAAGGCGAGGACTCGTTGCGGCACAAGGCGCTCGCCTTGGAGGAAGTGGCCGGGGCGGAGGGTGCCCGTTACGCGCTGCGCAATCTGATCTCAGCGAAAAAACTCACCATCGAAACCACGGTAAAGAATCCGGCGACGGGCAAAATGGAAACGCAGGTCAACACGGTTTACGGGCCGACCGCCGTGTTTGAAACCACGACGCAGCCCGACACCGACCCGGAGACGAAGAGCCGTTATCTGCTGCTGTCGATCGACGAATCACCCGAGCAAACGCGGCTCATCGCCGAGGCGCAGCGGC
>JANYFP010000547.1 GCA_025362555.1 Verrucomicrobiota bacterium | reverse complement strand
TGGTGATCGGCGCTCGTCGGGCCACCGCGTAAACCGGTGCCCGCCGCCCGCTGGCAGCGAGCCAACCCTTCGCCGCGCACTCACCGCGCGCCATGAAACACTGTAACCGGCTGCGATTTTTACCCTACCCTCGGCACCACTGACCGTTTCCGGTCAAAAAACCGATAACTTTGATTTGTTCAGCGCTTCCCTAAGCCGATTCAGAGCACGAACTGCTGCAACGATTGATTTAATGGGGAGAAAATCGCCGGCCGGGTAGCTTGCGGTCGAAAATTCACCCGGAAGCTGATCAGCGTCCTCAAATAACCCAAGTTTCGTGCCGCCTGCCGCCTGGCTCGCCCGGTGTCCTCGAACGCGAACCTAGGCACTCAAGCCACTTGGCGCGGCCTGCAATGCCTTGAAGCTTTCAGTGTCATCTGGAAAATCGCGACCGCCCTTTTCACGCCGACGGTGTCCAGCAACAAAGATATCGGTAACGATTAACTTCATCGGGGGATCTCAATCCACGCTACGAAAGTGATTCCTTAATCATCGCAGCATTCCCCTCTTTGCTGACGCTTCCGACTTCGCTCCATGAGCTACGACGGACAAGTCGGGGGACAAGAAGGCCGCTTCTACCTAAGAACTCTATTTCGCGTTCGGCGTTGGTTGGTAGGCGCCGGGGGCGTACGTGGGCTGCACGGGCCAGTCGAGGAGGCGCGCGATGTCAGCGGGGAGAGGGGCTTGCACGGGGAGAGCGCGGAGCGGTTGATAACGTTTCAGATCCAGGCTTTGCACCACGGCCCCGGGAGCGAGTTCGAGCGTTTGGCTGTGCGCTTCGAATTGCGGAAACTTAGCCTGCAATTCGGCGAGGGTTTTGAATTCGAATTGGTTGGTGGTGTCATCGGCGGGACTCCACACCACGAGATTTTTGTTCGGGAGATTTGCGCGGCTGGCGCGAACGTAGACGTTGTAGTCCACGGTGGTGAACGGCGCCTTGAGCAATTTGCCGCGGAGTAATTCGACTTGATCGGCCCGGAGGAGGGCCTTGCCAAAATTCGCATCGGCAAGGAGCAGGTTGCCCGAGAAGACGTGGCCTTCCCTTTGGTCGACCTCGGAACCGATGGCTAAATGCCAGCCGAAGTGATCGCCGACGGCACTGCGCTCCGTGCGCTCGAAGGACGCCACGGTGTTGACGAATGTATTCTGATAGACGCGAACGTTGGAGCTGTTGAGCACGCGCACTCCTTTGTCGCAATTGACGAATACGTTCCCGGCACAGATCGCGCCCTTCGAGATTTCGAAGAAGAAGCCGTCATTGCAGTTCTCAATCCAGTTGTTGATGAACACGCCGTCGACATTGCCCACGTCGTACCAGATGCCGTTCGAATTCGGTTGGTCGATGACCAGATTGTCGCGGCACACGACGCGGTAGGACTGGTTGAAGATCTTTACGGCGGACGGATAGTAGCCGGTAATTTCCTCGATGTTATTGCGGGCAAAAATATTTTTCTCGAGCAAGCAATCGGCGGAATCGATGACGTAGATGCCTTCAGTGCTCGTGTCGCTGATGAGGCAGCGGCGCAAGGTGAAGTGATCGCCGCGAAAATAGCCGGCGACGCGGGAGCAATGGGTGATCGTCACGTCCTCGAGAGTGGTGCCGACGACTTCTTTGCCAAACGTGGCGGGATCGGCGACGCCCTCGGGTTCCTTGGCTTCGATCTCAAGCGCCCGGTACGCGTATTGCGTGAAAGTAATTCCACGGAAGGTGTAGCCCTGGTGGTCGGAAGGCTTGCTGTTCAACTCGCCGGTGACGCGAGTAATCGCGCCGTCGTGGGCGGTGATTTCAACGAGGTGGTTGGTGGGATCGGTGCCAATGTAGATCTGACCCTTTTCGTAATCGATCAGGTATGAGTTGGCGTCGACGGCGCCGTCCCAGCCGACCGCTTTCAGTGGCTTTCCGTCGATGAAAACCATGTCGTTGTTGAAGAGCCAGAGGGGCGTCTTGCGGCCTTCGCGATTCCGCCGCCACCAATCCTGCGGTTTCATGGGGAAGAGCGTGGACCACGCGGTGCGCCAGAGGCCGTTGCTCTGGGCTTCCCACTTGTCGGCGATCTGGGTGCCTTTCAGGACTGGGGTTTCGGCTGCGTAGGGCTGGATGGTGATGCCTTGATTTAATTGGAAGTTGCCAACGCGATAGGTGCCACCGCGGAGAATGAGGGCGTCGTTGGTCACGGCCTTCGCCAGGGCGGTAGCGAGCGAGGTCGGCTCCCCGAGGGTGGTGCCAGCAGCGTCTGCTTTCCCGTCGGGTGCGACGTAGTAGACGTGGGCGGCAGTAGCCGGCCGTGTATAAGTCTGGGGCTGCGGACCGTAGGGCCCGCCTGAAGGCTGGGCGAGGGCGGGCAAGGCAGCGAGGGCAAGGGCGAGGCAGATGGC
>JANYFP010000507.1 GCA_025362555.1 Verrucomicrobiota bacterium | reverse complement strand
CTGATGAGCCAGGTGCGTTTGAAGCAGCATAAATCTGCGCCGGAAGTAATCGGATTCCTCACCGGGGGAGAGACCGCCGATGATTGGAAGAATCATTCGTTCAGCGTCGGCTGCTTCGAAGGCGCGCGCCAACGTGCGCAGCAACTCGGCATGCGGATCGAGCCTTTTTGGTTGGGCGCGGGTGGCGTGAAAGCGGCGGCGGCCTGCCGCATGTTTCAAGCCCGCGCCGTGCGCGGCCACTTGATCTGTCCGTTTCCTCATCCGATCTACTCGCACGAACTCGATTGGTCGCACCTCATCTGCGTCGGCCTCGGTTATGTTTTCAACCACCACGCCTTGCATCGCGGCACGCACAACCATTTTCGCGGATCGTTCGTCGCGTACGAGCAACTGGTGAAGCTCGGCTATCGGCGCATCGGGCTGATGCTGGATCGCGAGGAAAACAGCCGCGTGAACTACCTGTGGCTCGGTGGTTATCTGGCGGCACAAAATACTTTCACGCGGAACCACCTCGCTCCCCTGCTCACCACCACGGGCAATGAAGTGCGCCAGGTGAAGAGCTGGATGAAACGCGTGCAGCCCGACGCCGTGATTGGATTTGGCCCGGGGCAGTTCCACGCTCTGACGCGACTCGGGTATGAAATTCCGCGCGACGTGGCGTATGCCGCGCTCGACGTTGAGCAGACCCGTCTGACGCACGTCGATGCGGTGGCCGGCATCAATCAAAACCTGTCCCTCATCGGGGCCACCGCGATCGATATTTTGGTAAGCCAGCTCTACCACAACGAACTCGGCCTGCCGCAACGCCCGGTCTTCAGTATGATCGAGGGCTATTGGGTGCCCGGCCGAACCGCACCGGCGGTGTCCGCCGCACGCGGATGAATCCACGCAATGGAACGATGCAATCGAAGGTGGAGCGGGTTGACCTCAACCCGCTGGTTTGCTTCGCCGTAACCGCTGACGACGGCTGGTTTGCCGAGCCACAGTCGCAGACGACGACGGTCCCCAACGCGCAAGAATTCGCTCGTAGGTTGCGAGCTCGCCTCGCAACGCACCCCTTTCACCCGTAGGCAGCGTGCTCGCACGCGCTCCGGTGTCAGCAAGCTAAACATTTAACGCGGAGAGCGCGGAGGACGCAGAGAGCGCGGAGCAAGGAAGCCGGTTAGGATTGATCGAAATAGGCATCTTCGACCCAAACTTCTATTGCATCGTCCCGATAGTCCGGTGAACGCAGTTTCGCTCCACTACGTGAATGATCAAACATTTCTTCTATCTGCGCATCAGTCATCGAAAGCTTCGCCCAAAACTCGAATGGCGTACCGGTTTCTGGATCTTTCCTTTTGGCGACTAGAAAGTATCCTTCGTCGTCGGCTTCTTCGCTCATATTGTTGCCGAGACGTTCAGCGGTCAGCCACGCCGGCTCGGCGGCGTTGGCTGTAGCGCGCTCGGCTTCTTGGCTTCCCACTTTCTTCTCAGGTAAAATTCAAGTGGGGAAACCACAGTCAGACTCAAACCCAAGCACATCAAGAATACTGCTCCACCTAAAGCATCATCCCCGAAAACGCGTGTGGTTCTGGTGCGTCCAGCAAACGCATGCAGGCCGAAAAAGCTCACTCCAATATAAATGCCAGTCGCCATGGCTACGAGGGATATGCCTAGGTGAAGGGTGACAATCTTATCAAGGCGGTTCCGGACGAAAAACCAAACCCCGACAAGGGGAACGACCATCGCAGCCAGACTGAGCAGGTCTTTCATTGCTTGGGCTAACGCTTCAGATCAGCAACGCCCGGCGAGCGGGCAGACCGAACTTTTGAAATACAGGGCCATGGTGCGCGTGAACATCGTCGATGATTTAGGTGAGATCAAGGGCGTTCGCTGTGGCTGACTTGTTCAAGGGTCCTGTGTCGGCTTCGCCCCACAGAACCTTCTGGTTCGCCCTTTTCCGTTTCGAATAAAGACGTTCAGGCATATCTTGGAGTTCTTTTTGATTCAGATGATAAATCGAAAGACAGTAAGGAACCTTTTCCTTTGCGAGTATCGCTATATCAGCAATCGACAGTTCGAAATTCTCTTGGGAATTTTTAGGGAAATACTTCACCTGCCAAAAAACTATATTCTTCGCACCTAAGCGCCGTAACGTTTTTCCGTACCGTTGAAGAGTTTTTAGCACCCACTTCCCTTGTCCATAGCGGGTAATTCGTTTCGGCGGTTGGAGCATTGCACTACCATACTGCACCGGCTTACCAAAAAACGGATGGCGCGGTGATACGCGCAAAAGTAGCTGTCCGCGCTCCGTCTTCTCGCATAACATCAG
>JANYFP010000504.1 GCA_025362555.1 Verrucomicrobiota bacterium | reverse complement strand
CTGGGTCGTGACGCGTGGTGGCAGCAATCCACGCAGGCCCAGCGTATCACGTTCCGCGTCGGTAAAGGCGGTGCCCTTGTTCAACAACGGATCATGTAACAAATCGACGCCACGTTTACCGCGAAGGAAATTTTTCATGGGGAAATTGAGCTCAAGTTATTTGGATTGGGGTGATCCCTGGCTGGATAAGAGTGCGGTAGGGGATCGTTTTTGCCAATGGCGCGGAGCGCTCTACTCTCAGTCATGACAGGAATATTTCGTCTCGCGGTCTGCGACTAATAACTGCGCTAAAACAATAAATGCGCAGTTTTGCGCTAGTTGTGCGTTGATGCCGGCCGGTGATCGGGCAAAACGCCTGCTGATCTATGCTCACGGAAGATTATCTCCAACGTTTTGGTGGACTCGCGCGGCTCTACGGCACGGCGGCTTTACCGCGCTTGCACGCGGCGCATGTCTGCATTGTGGGGGTGGGCGGAGTGGGTTCCTGGGTGGTTGAAGGAGTGGCGCGTTCGGGGATTGGTGCGATCACGATGATCGACCTCGACGATGTCTGCGTGACGAATGTCAACCGTCAGCTCCCGGCGCTCGACGGCAACATCGGGCGTTCGAAAGTGGAGGCGATCGCGGAGCGCGTGAAGTTGATCAATCCAGCCTGCCGCGTGACGACTATCACGGAATATTTTACGGCCAAGACCGCAGCGCGCCTGCTGGAAACCAAGTTTGATTGGGTGGTGGACTGCGTTGATCTGATGTCGAACAAGGCGCTCTTGATTGCTGAATGCACGCAACGGGGGCAGCGCGTGTTAACGGTCGGGGCGGCGGGTGGGCGGCGCGATGCGACGCGGATTCGGGTGAGTGATTTCGGCGATTCCCACGGAGATGAGTTGTTGCGCCAAGTGCGGAAAAAGCTGCGGCGCGATTACGGTTTTGCGAAAGGAGAGGGCAATCATTATGGCATTCCCTGCGTCTCGACGCAGGAGCAGCCGGTGTTCCCGTGGGCGGACGGCACGTGTGCGGCGGAACCGGAGGAAGGTTCGAATTTGCGCCTCGATTGCGCGACTGGTTTTGGGACGGCGGTTTTTATTACCGGCGCTTTTGGTTTTGCGGCGGCGAGCGAAGTGGTGCGGCGGATTGCGCTGGGGGAAATCGACGGTCCTGTGATCGCGAACAAACAGGGCGTTTGAGGGCAAGCGTCCCTACCGTGGCAAGTGTCTCTGGCTCGGAAATCGCGCGCGTTGAATCACCGGAAGAGATGACGGAAATTCTGTTCGATTTGTACAGCGAGGGTCTCGAGTGGTACGCCGCGAATTTCTGCGAGTGCGGCGTAGGCCACGGCGATATTTGCGGGATGATTGATGGCTGAGCCGTCGGGTGCGGCGGGCAGCGGAAAGCGATTTGACCCGGGTGCTGGCGGTTTGGCGGGAGCATCGGTCTCGACGAGGAGTCGATGGGCCGGGATGTGGTGGAAATTATTCAGCCGTTCCGCGTGGCGGGCTTCAAGCAGTTGGAGGTTGAAGGAGTAATAGGCGCCGAGATCGGTGAAGTTCTTAATCATCTCGGCGGGCCCGGAGTAACCGTGGAGCAGAAATCCGCAGGCGGGACGCGACGTGGCCTTGAGAATTTCCAGCAGTTTCCCCCAAGCCTGCACGCAGTGGATCGAGGCGGCGCGATTAAATTCGGCGGCGAGCTCGAGTTGCTCGGTGAAGACTTCGCCTTGTTCGTGCAGTGAGGCGATGTGCAAGCCCGCGATGCGTGGATCGTCGGGTTTGATGCCGTCGATGACCCAGCGGTCCAAACCAATCTCGCCGATCGCCGCGTGCGGCTCGTTGGCGAGGCGGCTGCGCAGAGTCGCAAGCCAGTTGGCGGAACGATTGCCGCAGTCCCATGGGTGCACGCCGTAGCTCGGTAAAATCCAGCGGTAGTCGGCGGCCAGCGCTTCGATGATCGGCCATTCTTCCTCGTTGGTGCCGTTGACGACGGCGCGCTGCAGTCCGACGTGCGCCAAGTCGGCCGCGATCCTTGCTCGATGGGGCGTCAGTGGGTCGAAGTGGAAGTGTTGGTGGGCGTCGTAGAGTCGGGGCACAGGGCGAGAAGCTACGCACAAATTTCCGGCGGGCAATACGGATAAACCGGCGTGTGGCTGGCTGACGGGTCCGTCGCGGACTCACGGAGGAATATTCAAAACGGTGTGAATTGCGGGTAATTCCCGGGTGCGGCCGAGGAGCGGCCGGCAAACGATGCGTTCTGCAAACAATCTTCGCTAAAGCTGGCGGTGATTTTGTCGTTATTAAAAGAAATCAAGGAAGGAACCAAGTCCATGACGGACCAAAAACTCATCGATCTACCTGAAATCCGACTGCCACGCGACCTCGCCTGGCGGGTGAAATTCATCCAAGCAGTCGAAGAGCACATGCGCCACCTCGGCGTGGAAGGGCATTTCCAAGCGCCGCGTTTCTTTGGCTATTATTTCGCGGGCCGCCATCCGGTGGTACTTGCGAGACACTGGAAAGTTACCTTGGACGCCGCGCCACTTCTTTGCCGCCTGCGCCATATTCTCGAGAGCCTCACCGAGGACAAATTTAGCATCGTCGCTCGCTCGGAGGAAGCTTCCCCCGATTACCTGCTGGTGCACGATCGCCATGATGGGGCCTGCTGGTTGTGGGGGTTTGAGGAAGGCCGCAGTTTTGTTGAAGCTCACGAACCAGTTTCGAATCAAGGCGTGGGCCACGATCAAACGGTCGAAGGTGAGGAAGACACTGGCCGGAAATTGATGGGGCCATAAGTGGTGAGCTGAGTGACGCGATGTCAGCAGCGGTGCTATTCGGCAAACTTACGGCATCCTGTAGATCCGCTAATTGCATTCTGGCCCATTAAAGTGGGCGAGTGAGGTGCCGATAGAACGCTTTATTCAAACCATGAAATTATCACGCTTATTCAATTCATTGGTGGTGGTCGCACTGCTCAGTGCGGCACCGCTTTTCGCTCTTTCGGTTGCAGAAATCACCGACATTACCCCCAAGGTGGATGAACCGCCGGTTCCGATCCGCACCACGGCTCCGGACTATCCAGCCGAGTTACAGAAGAAGAAGGTCGAGGGCATCGTTTCGGTCATCGTGGTCATCGACGAAGTGGGCGGAGTGATTGCCTGTGAAGCTTCCAAATCAACGAACGAAGGCTTCAATGAACCCGCGACGAAAGCCGTGCAGAAGTGGAAATTCAAGCCGGCCAAGCTTGGCGGCAAGACGGTGAAGGTGAAAGTCACGATCCCCGTGCGCTTCAGCATCGACGCTTGAGTCGCGTCTCGGACTTGCGGGAGAACGATCGATCCGCGCAATTTTAATCATAGCCGCCGCGTTTTCGCTGCGGCTTTTTTGTGGAATGACGGAGTGCGGATTTGAGTGAGGCGGCAGTAAAATACGTGGTCCACGCTCCACTTTACTCAAACGCAGAATTTCTTTCAGCTCCAATGTTTGCAGCGATCAGATGCAGGTCGGGCCGCATCAATGCAGTTGAACGATCGCTCCAGTCACAATCTGCGGTCCCGGAAAGATGGAACCCGACCCTCGGGCGGGTTGGTGCGATGAGCGCGGGAGAAAACGCGCCCGGCTTGCCCGTCGT
>JANYFP010000501.1 GCA_025362555.1 Verrucomicrobiota bacterium | reverse complement strand
CGGCAACCGGCTCCGCTACATGTCAACTAATAGTATACTTAAGCGCGGGGGCGGCTCGCGGTTGGGCGGTTGCTTTTCAGTCATCCGATATTTGTGAGCTTTCGTGGATTTCGTGGGCTCCACGAAATTCACGGACAAACCGCGTCCTTGCCCCTCTTCCCACTTAAGCCGCCCGCGACTTCTTCCCCTCAACCTCGGGTAGAAAAGCGGTCAGCAATCCGATCAGCGGAAAATAAGCGCTGACTTCGAATACCTGCCGGATGCTCGTGTGATCGGCCAGCCGCCCCAACAATGCCGAGCCGATGCCGGCTGCACCAAAGGCCAGGCCAAAGAACAATCCGGCAATCAAGCCGACGTTCCCCGGCACCAACTCCTGCGCATAAACGATGATGGCCGAAAACGCCGAAGCTAGAATCACGCCGATGAACACCGTGAGTACCACCGTCCCCACTAATCCGACGTGCGGGAGCAAGAGCGAGAATGGAGCGACGCCGAGAATGGAAATCCAGATCACCCGCTTCCGTCCGATGCGATCACCCACGGGCCCGCCGATGATGGTTCCCGCCGCCACCGCGAACAGGAAGACAAAAAGGTAAATCTGCGACCACTGCACCGAGACCTGGAATTTATCAATGAGGTAAAACGTGTAGTAATTCGTCAGGCTGATCAGATAAAAATATTTCGAGAAAATCAGCGCGACCAGCGTAGCCAGTGCGAGAATGACTTTTCCACGCGGAAGCCTAACTGGCGCCACTTCTCCCGCCGCACGTGGCTTGGGTTTGAGACGATGGAGATTGCGCTGATACCAGCCGCCGACGCGGGTCAGCAGAACCATGCCCGCAACACCCAGGATCGTGAACCAAAGGATGTGACGCTGTCCGCGTGGAATGATAATCGCGGCCGCCAACAACGGCCCAAATGACGTGCCGAGGTTTCCGCCCACTTGAAAGAGCGATTGGGCAAACCCGTGTTTACCACCCGACGCCATCCGGGCCACCCGGGAGGCTTCAGGATGAAAAATCGACGAACCCACTCCCACCATGCCCGCCCCAAAACACAAAGCTTGAAAACTAAAGGCCTGCGAAAGCACGGCCAACCCCGCAACGGTCACTCCCATGCCGACCGCCAGCGAATATGGTTTATGATTTCGATCCGTGTAATAACCGACGAGAGGCTGGAGCAATGAGCCCGTAATTTGGTAAGTTAAAGTGATCAGCCCGATCTGCGTGAAACTCAGATGATACGACTCCTTCAAGACCGGATAGATCGAGGGCAGCAACGCCTGCAGGATATCGTTGATCAAATGCGAAAGACTGAGCGCCCAGAGAATTTTCATCACGGTCGACTCCCCGGCCGATGGCCCGAAATCCCTGCGCTCAGCGTTCACCACAGATAATTTATCAACACTCTGGCTCATGTGCCCGCAAGATTCGCCACAGCCCCCGCCCCATGTCAAGGGGTGGACGGCATAAAACCAGTACAGACCAACCCAATAAGCCTAAGAATCCTGGATCTACGTGGCCGGCGATTCCGGAACGAATGTCGGCTGGTAAACCCAGATACACTCGTCCTTGAGCTCATGTCCGGCGCGGGTGGCCCGGGCGGCGATGCGGTTCTCACCGATTTTCAAGGCCACCTCCGGCCAAATAAAAATCCCCTGCGTCCCCGGCCGACTGCCCTTGGATTCACCATTGACGATCAGCTCCACACTCTCGGCGTTGCTGTACACTTTCACGTTCGTCGTGGGCAGCGTACGCATCGTGAAACGCTTACTCGCCAATTGCAGCATGGGCTGCGCACTCCAATTGGCTTGATAGAAATAGAACGCATCTTTCCGCGTCTTTCGATCCGCCGTCACGAGTCCCTTGTCGTTCACGCCCGGAGTCGCGCCTTCGTTGCGGCCGTCACTCGCGAAATCAAACATGCACCACACCAACTTGCACCACATCCATGGCCGGGCCGCGAGAGCTTGCCAATAAACCTCATGATAGCGCGCCTGCCATTCCTCCGGATGCCACTGACCTGTCGGCTCAGGTTTGCGCACGGGCTCCTCGTGATGCGCAATAGCCGCGCCGGCCCCATATTCACTCATCCCCATGCGAAGATCCGGCCGCGCCGCGTGTTGCTCATCCGCCCAAGTCGCGAATTCTTCCAGCGTGCCGCGATACCAGCCGAAATAATGGTTGAAGCCCACCACATCCGTCACCCCCGCACGGGGCTCGGTCACACTACCGTTGCTCGCGTACGTCGACAATCGCGTGGGATCCTCCTCGCGGACCACCGCCGCCAACTCGCGCAAGAGGCGATCATTGGCGTCCGCCGGAATTACCTTCGGGTCTCGTACAAAGGTCTCGTTCCCGATGCTCCAAAAACAAATCGCGGCGTGATGATAATTCTGCCGGATCAACTCACGCAGTTGCTCTTTCGCATTCTCGAAAAACTCGGGATTGTCCCGCACTTCATTCACGTACGCGAGTTCCGCCCACATCACCATGCCCCGCTGATCGCCGAGATCATTCCACCACTGTGATTGTTGATAGTGAGACTGCCGAAGAAAGGTCGCACCGATCTCCTCAATCAGCGCAAAATCCTCGCGCTCGTCCGCTTCGCTGATAGCCCAGCCTTTATCCTGACGTTGTTGGTGACGGTTGACCCCGTGCAAATCGAGATAATGTCCGTTCAGCGAAAATCCCTTGGTCGAATCGACCGAAAAATAACGCAGCCCAAGCGGCAGCGCCACCACATCACTGACATTACCACTGGCCTCGATCACCTCGGTGCGCACTTGGTAAAGATAAGGGTCCGCCTGCCCATTCCACAAATGGGGCTGGCGAACAATGAGCTGAACCTGCCCAGTTGCTCGCGCCAACGGATCAAGCGTCGCGGTCGTCTCGCCCTCCGTCACTGTCTGCCCGGCCGCATCCGCCACTGTCACCCGCACGCGGACCGACACACTCGTGCTCTTGTCATTCGCCAATTTAACTTTCACCTCCAATTTTGCCGCACTCGCCGAAACTTCCGACTGCCGGACAAATACTCCCGGCGACGCATGATCGAGCAAGTCAACGTGCACCGGTGCCGTCGCAATCAAACTAACCCCGCGATAGAGTCCACCGAAGAACGTGTAGTCCGCGGTAACGGGAATCATGTTGTCCCCGGCCCGGTTGCTCACCCGCACGGCGAGAACGTTGTCGCCCGCGAAATCCAGCGCAGCCGTGACATCAAACCGAAAGCGCGCGAAACCGCCGCGATGACTCCCGATTAGACGACCATTAAGGAAAACTTCCGCCGTCCGATTGGCGCCATCGAACTGGAGAAACACCTGTGCGCCCGTCCACGAGCTATCGATGCGAAAATGCCGCCGATACCATCCATCGCCCCGGTAATAATCCCCACCCCCATCCTGCCCGTCGCGCGCATTCCACGTGTGCGGGAGCGCAACTGACTCCCAGGTGGCATCATCAAACGCCGCTTCGAACGCCTGCGCTTCTGTGCCGCGATGAAACTTCCAATCGGTCACGAGGCCGACCACTTGACGCACCCCCGACGATTCCTTTTCAACGGCGCCCCGCACTCCAATGGCAATAAAGAGTAGAAGAATGGAAAAACAAATGGGCCGCAGAAATTTCATAGCGAAACGAATACTGAAGAACGTGAGCTTGTCGGTTAAAAAAATGAAGGCGCCTCCCCAACCCGGAGAGGCGCCCTCAAATAAACACCCTAACAATGATCCCAAATTGTGCGCCCGTGATGCCAGTCGCACCACGAGCGCTGACGCCTGATCGTAATTAGAATTCCAGGATGTTCGTCAAACTCCAGACCTGCGTGGGAGCAATCCGCCACGCAGCAACCGTACCGTCCGGCTGCACTGTGATCGGGATCAGAGAATTCCCCTTACCCACATTACGGACATTAACCTGCACCCGATAATTGATTTTTTTCGTCAGCTTATGCGTGTACCCGATCCAGAGATCGATGTTGGTTTCCGCCGGACCATAATAGGGCTTTTCAAGATCATATTTGACCGTGGTGGCTTTGAACGGATCGGTTTCCGTGTTACCAAGGAAATACCTCGGCGTGTAGCCAATGATGACCTTGTCCTGCCACCGGATTCCGGCGCCGACATTAATCCCTTTCAACATCCCGTCGCTGAAGTCGTAATTCATAATCGTGTTCACCCTCCAGGCACGCAGCTCAGTGACGGCGCTATTTTCCTGGCCTTTAACGGACAACCATGAGGCCCAGAAATTAGCATTCCAACGCTCGAGCGACGTTGCCGAAGACGCATTGCTGTTGGCGCGCAATGAGCCCGCTCCCGTGGTGTTGAGAGCCGTATTGATCTGATTGACGAGCGTGTTCCAGGTCGGGTCACCGACGTTCGTGCGGACCGCTTCAGATTTCGAAGCGTTGAGTGTGAGTCGAAGCCCACGGACCGGGTGAGCATAAAGCTCAAATTCCAAACCTTTGGAAACGTTATCTTCGGTAACGGTGAGGCCACTGGGCTGCGTGTAAGAAATGGTCTTCAAATCGCTGAGCTGCGACTGATTCGTATCAATCTTCCAGGTGGTCAGGAACTGGGGCGGCAGGCTCTTGATCATGGCGTCCCAACCCGCGACATCAGCCTTCTGTGCCGCCAACGCTTGCTCGGGAGTCTGGCCTAAGCCGGGTTGGTAGATCCACTGATTCGAATCACCCGAATGATAGGTCTCAGGCCGCCGCGGATCAGAAACCTCGAAGACGAACCGATTGCGCGATTCTTGGCCCTCAGTAAAAAGCTGACCAAGGAAAAACTGCGAACTGAATCCGCTCGTCGTACCGGCATCTTTGACGACCGTCTCATAGCGATTAATCTTCAAGGCGTACTTGTCGTCTTTCGTCGACAAACGAACCCCGTAATCCGTCGTTTTTCCTTTCGGCGCGCTCAATGGGTTGCCCAATGCACTCACGCGACCCGCCAAAGGCTGGAAGTTTTCCGAGCGGTTATAGAACGCACTGACGTTAAGCGGCAGTCGTTGCTGCAAGAGCTCATTAATGTGCATGACGATGCTCCAGCTTTTCGAATTATCCGATACGACAATCGGGGCATCTGGAAATTTATACAGTTGTGGATCGAGGATAGGATGATTTTCAAGATCCCGGGTCGCCGTCACACTCCAGGCCTTGGCGGTATCGGTGCGATAGCCGTAAGTGCCGACGAAAGCCCCGTCCCAGAAGTAACCTTGCCAGTTAAAGGCCTTCGACGTGACCGTGTTTTTGCTTTTATTGGAAAAGTTCGTGTTCTGGTCGCGATGGCCAGCCTCCGAGTCCGTGACCGTGATCGGAGTATTGATCCAACCGCGATAATTCGCTGGGTTCTCGGACTGCGTCGAGATTCGGAAGGGATGGCCGACGGGATACAAGGGATTCTGCCAGACATCGGCGGGATTTACCGTGGTGGCGATCCAGGTCGAGTCGAACGCGCGGATACTGCCACCGGTGACCACCGCCGTCGCGGTCGGTCCCGGGATGTTGGCTCCGGCCGCAGTGGTCGCGTCTTTCAAACTTTTTCCGAGGTAGATAATTTGCTGCACTTTTCTCTGGGTGGAATCGATGGTCGAGGGAGCCGAGCCATAGCCGTTGACGAAATCCTTGTAGCCGTTGTCAGCCACGTAGTGCACAAAACTGCGGGATGAATTCTCGCGTTCATCATCAGAGTAGAGCCCCGTGATCGTGTGCTTACCCAAAATGCGGGTGAGAATGGAACGGTGTTCGCCCCGGTCGAAATCGTGACGCGCGTAGGCCGTCAGACGGGTCGCTTCGCGGTTCGCGAACGATTGGCTGCCACCCGTGCCATCATCGGCAATGAAAGGCCGTCCAAAATTCGGATTGGTCGTGCCGTCCGCCAGGGTTTGCATCACGTCAACATAGACCTGAAGACTGCGGGCACTCATCAACGTGATCTGCCCATTATCATATTTCTGCTTGTCGTAAGCCGCCTCAAAACCGACATCGTTATTGAAGAACGTCTGGGCCAGGTTGAAATTATATCGCTTGAAATTCTGCCACTCATTTTTGTTCGGGCCATCGAGCAGGTTATTATAAAAATCAAAGATCGATGGATCTTCCAAAGTGATGCTGCGGGTCAGACCAAATTTCGCACCGGGAAGATTTACCTTCTTGGAAATGTCGCGGTAAAGCGTGACCGATGAAGCGCGACTGAACGGGATGCCACCGATGCCCCGGTCAATCGCACCCGTCGTGCTGATGCCCCGAATCGTGCTGGGCTCCAGAGCGATGAACGAATGCGCCGAAGCCTGGCCATCGCCGAAGATCGCCAGCGGATTGCCAAAGTAGGATGCAGCAAACTGACCACCGAGCCAGGGCTGCCAGTCGGGATTAAGCGTGCCGGACGGCGGCGTACCTGGGCCGGCCGAGCCATTGTAGCTCTTGTTGAATTGGCCGCGTCCGGGCTGACCGGCGAAATTTCCGTCCATCAACCCCCGGGCATCAAAGCCGAGGCGGTTGAGATTATTATACTGAAAAGTGCTGCCATCCGCATTGTAGCCCTTGGCCGTGCCGGTGAAAAACCACGGAGTGATTCCGTCGCCCGGGGTCAGGGTGCGTGGGCGGTTGCTGCGCACCTGGCCCTGCTCAAAATTAGCCTTAAAGGAAGTGTGGGCGCTTCCTTTATTCAATAGGGCCGGATCAAAGCGGAGCGCGCCATAGATGCGTTTGTCGTTTTGAAAGGAAGGCGTCTGCTGAAATTTTTGTTGGTCATCCAAGGCATCGATCCGGAAAGCGAGTTGTTTATCAAGAAGCACGCGATTCACATCCAGCGAGCCGCGCATGCTGCCAAATCGACTGTAGCGCAATTCGATCTGTCCCTCATTTTTCATCGAGGCGATCTTGGTGCCTGCATTGATAATTCCGGCCGGACTACCCAGACCAAAGAGCATGGCATTGGGGCCGCGTTGAAAATCGACGCGATCAACATTATAGCTGTCCCACGGAATATCCGTGAGAAAATAGTTCACGGTGCTGTCAGCCGACACGAGTCCGCGCACCCGGGTGTTTTGATTGGGATTGGCGAACTTCGAATTCTCATCCAGCAAAGTGCCACTGCCAGCGTTAGCCATGTTGCCGTAAATATTACCGACCTCGGTATTCGTCGTGTATTGGAGCAGCGTCTCGTTACTCGTCGCCCCAATGTCTTTCAACATTTGCGCCGTGACCACCGAAATGGCGGAACCCACATCGCGCAGTTCCGTGTTCAAACGATTGCCCGCGAGAGACGTCGCGGCGGCATAGCCGTTCTCATTGCCGCTGCTCACCTCGAAAGGTGAAAGCACAAAAACATCCGGCTCATCCAATGGCGCCACTTCGTTGGTCACCGCCGCAGTGGTTAGCTTTGGCCGCGCCGAATCCTTGGGCATTTCCGGCACGTAGATTTTCTTGATTGCGAGCGCGCCGGTCTTCTCATCCTGCACCGCCGCCAAACCGGTTTTCTCCAGCATGGCATCAAGCGCTTCCCGCGCCGTCAGTTCGCCGCGAACCGCATTGGTCTGAAGTCCGCGGACCAGATCGACCGGATAAACAATTTGTTCCCCGGACTGCTCCGAGAAAGTTTTAAGCGTACTGGTGGCTTCACCAGCGGGCAGTTCGAAATTCTTCTTGGAAGCAGAAGCGGCGTAAGCCGCGACGGTCAGTGCGAGCGCACTGATGAGGGACACGAGTAGTCCGCGAAATTTCCGGTGCTGTGACCGGACCAACGGGGTAAGGTTAGTCATGGATGGTTAAGGCAACTCGTAGACGAACGGCTCCCTCCTTTCCGCTAACTGATTTATCAAACTCCCAAAAATACTCCTGCTCCTTCGCGCACCGCATGGCTCAATGCGTGCGGCGCAAAACAATTTCGCTCCCGCGCGGCTGCGCCGTGACGCCGAAACTCAAGTCGAGCAGACGGACAAAAGCATCGATATTATCCGCCCGAAAATTTCCCTGCATCACAATCGCTCCCGTCTGAGCATCATCGATTACCAGCTTGCGCTGATTATAGCGGTTGAATTCCTGCACGACATCACGCAACGGCATTTCAACAAATTCCAACCGCAGGCCCTGCCAGGAAAGACTCCGCTCCATTTCCACCGGCGTCACCTCGTGGATTTGAACGGGATTCGAATCCACCGCCAACGCTCCATCGTGGAGGTTGATCACCGCTTGTTGGCCGGCGACCATATGCGACAACTCGCGGGAAACCGCCGCACTCGCCGGAGTCGCAGCCTGCGATTCATCAAGCCGCACTTTGCCTTCGGTCACGAGCACCGACACCGCTTCGCGGTTGAGTTGAACACTGAAAGCCGTGCCGACCGCGCGCACGGAGAACTTATCCGCACTGACGATAAACGGCCGGGCCGGATTCTTCGCCACCGTGAAATGGGCTTCGCCACGCTGAAGGGAAACCCGCCGCTCATCTGGCGTGAATTCCACCACGACTTTTGCTCCCGCATTAAGTTCAACAATCGAACCGTCTTCGAGAATCATGCGTTCCGGACCGGGATGAATAATTGCCTGATGATGGTCAGCCAACTCCGTCGCCTGCGGATGCCAGCGCACCGCGATGAACGCCACCGCGACTGACGCCGCCAGCAGTGCGGACCAAGCCAAATTGCGCCGGCGGCGACGTGGTGGCGCGAGTAAATCAGGATTAGGCTGCGGGCTGTGCTCGGGCCGCCACTGGCTGAGTTGGTCGAGCGCCTTCCAGGCATTTTCCAAGCGAGCGATCGTCAAGCCATGCGCCGGGGCTTCGCTCAACCACTGCAAATACGCGTCCTGCTCCACCGCATTTAAACCGCGGTCGCGCCGCGCCAGCCATTCGGCGGCGGCGGTTTGAATCGCTTCGGGGGTTGGTTCAGAGGGCGAGTTCACGGGATCAAGGCAAACCAAGGCGGGTGAGAAATTCAGCGCAGCGCCGCATGCCGTTCGCCACTTGGGCTTCAACGGTGTGCTCGGCAATCCCCAACTGACTGGCAATTTCCTTTTGCGACAATCCGTAGATTTTCCGCAAGGTCAGCACCTGGCGGCAGCGGTCGGGCAAAGATTGAATTGCTTGGGTCAAAAATTCGAGTTCCTGGTTTTTCGCGGTGGTATCAGCGGGGGTTGGCCCCTCTTCATAGACGAAGAGCTCCGCCATTTCCGCTACGGGTTCGAGGTAAGCAACCTGCCGGCGGCGCAATTGGTCCAACGCAATATTCTGCGCCGTCGTGAAGAGGAGCGCCTTCGGCGATTGAATTGGACCGGCCACCCGCGCCCGCCAGACCCGCGTGAGCGACTCCTGAACAATATCATCCGGATCCGCCAAGACCGGAAAGCGGCCCCTCAACCACGCCCGCAACGGTTCCTGGTGAACCTGCACGTGCTCGGTAAACCAATGGACGGAATCTGAATTCTCGGGGTGGAGTTCCATGGGGTAGGAATCTGCGCTAAGTACCTCAGCCCCGCTTGGCGTCGAGTCGAGTGGAATCTCGCGCCAGGAATAAAGTTAGAAAGAGTTGAGAAATGACCTAACGGAAATCCTCCGGTGGTTCGTCTTATCGCGATCCACTCCTACCGCGCAAAAAACAGGAAAAAATCAGTGAGAGCGCAAACATTCCCGGAGTAAGCTCCGGAGGGTAAAATCGCCAATTGGTTTCATCAATGGATGAAGCCTTGAAAGAGCGATTTCGACTCATCGTCTCCGCCATTGGGTTTCAGAGGCCTGCTAATTGCAGGCAGGCCCACTGCAGTCTGCGATTAGCAGACTCCCCGAAACCCACACCGGAGACGATGAGTCGAAGGGGTATTCTAAAGTTTCGCTTATGGGCGAAACTCATTAGCGGTAAACCGGCCTTGGTTGATTGGAGTTCGTTTCGGTTGCTCTCCGCACCTCCACCCATCGAAAACAGCGAGAAACCACCTACCTATTCTTTCCTCCAAGTACGCCGAATCGCTTGCAAGCAAGCGCCTACACTTGAGCAGGTCAAATTACGCTGAGGCGCCATTCGTGGACTCTGCCCCCTCGCAAACTAATCATCGGATCGTGCAGCTTTTGCGGCTCACCGTCCATTGTCACGGGCTAAGTTAATACTATAGGATAGTCATCTTTATCGCCCCCATGTCCACGCCATCCTCCGTCAGCGTCCAGCGAAAGAAGATTAACTTTCCCACCTACGAACCACACGCGCCCGATCGCAATCCGATGTTCCTGGAAAAGCGGGTTTATCAGGGATCGAGTGGTCGCGTCTATCCTTTGCCCTGCACCGATCGCATCGCGGAAAAACCTGAACTGCGCTCGTGGGACGCCGTGGTCATCGAAAATGAATTCATCAGCATCATGATTTTGCCGGAACTCGGCGGCCGGATCCACCGCGCTTTAGATAAAACCAACGGCTACGATTTCATCTACTATCAACCGCTGATCAAACCCGCCCTCGTCGGTCTCGCCGGGCCCTGGGCCAGTGGCGGAATCGAATTCAACTGGCCGCAACATCACCGTCCCTCGACGTTCATGCCGACCGACGTGGCCATCGAGAAACATCCCGATGGTTCCGCGACGGTGTGGTTGAGCGAACACGATCCGACGGCGCGCATGAAAGGCATGCACGGGGTCCGCCTGCATCCCGGAAAATCATACCTTGAATTGGTCGCGCGCGTCTACAACCGCACCCCGGACGTGCA
>JANYFP010000167.1 GCA_025362555.1 Verrucomicrobiota bacterium | reverse complement strand
GGAGCAATAGACGCGAGCACCGGGGTCAGCGCCCCCGGCTACAGTTTAATTCAATGAGATCTATCGCGCGCAAAAAATGATTGAGGCGGCGGCGAGTAATTCGGAGCGCGAGCAAGCTCGTGGCCCACCCCAGATTTTTCTCAGACTGGTGTGGTCGGGGTGAAGGCTTCCATGCCGAGGCAGGAGCACACGAGATTGCGGTCACCGTAAACGTTGTCGACCCGACCCACGGCGGGCCAGAATTTGCTGGCGCGGGTGTGGCTGTCGGGGAACGCTGCGGTTTCGCGCGAGTAGGGATGCGGCCACTCGGTGCCGCAGACGATTGCGGCGGTGTGCGGGGCGTGTTTGAGCGGATTGTTGAGTTTGTCGCTCGTGCCCGCAGCCACGGCGGAAATTTCGCCGTGGATCGAAATGAGGGCATCACAAAAACGATCGAGCTCGGTTTTCGTTTCGCTCTCGGTCGGTTCGATCATGAGCGTACCGGGGACGGGGAACGACATCGTCGGCGCGTGGTAGCCGTAATCCATCAGACGTTTCGCGACGTCTTCAACTTCGATGCCGTGTTTTTTCCAGTTACGGAATTCAAGAATGCATTCGTGGGCGACGAGTCCGCCGGCGCCTTGATAGAGCACGGGGAAATAATTTTCGAGACGCTTCGCGATGTAATTGGCATTCAGGATGGCGACCTTGGTGGCGCGCGTGACGCCGTCGGGGCCCATCATGCGAATGTACATCCAAGAGATGACTAAGATACTGGCGCTGCCCCACGGAGCAGCGGAGACGGCGCCCATGTGATGACCGCCGGCGTCGTGGTTCAGCGGGACGACCGAGTGGCTGGGGAGAAAGGGTACGAGATGCTTCGCGACGCCGATCGGGCCCATGCCGGGGCCGCCGCCGCCGTGCGGAATGCAAAATGTTTTGTGGAGATTGAGGTGGCAGACGTCGGCGCCGATGAAGCCGGGCGCGGTGAGGCCGACTTGCGCGTTCATGTTGGCCCCATCCATGTAAACCTGCCCACCGTGCGCGTGGATGGTTTTGCAGATAGCGCGGATGGAGGTTTCGAACACTCCGTGGGTGGACGGGTAGGTGACCATCAGCGCGGCGAGATTGGCGGCGTGTTCCGTGGCCTTGGCCTTGAGGTCGGCGACATCGATGTTGCCGCTGGCATCACAGGCGACCGGGACAACTTTGAAATTACACATCGCGGCGCTGGCGGGATTGGTGCCGTGGGCGGAGGTGGGGATGAGGCAGATGTTGCGATGACCTTCGCCGCGCGATTCGTGGTAGGCGCGGATGACGAGAAGCCCGGCGTATTCGCCCTGCGAGCCGGCGTTGGGTTGCAGTGACACGGTGGCGAAGCCGGTGATTTCGCTGAGCCACTTGTCGAGCTGCGCGAATAATTTCGCGTAGCCTTTCGTCTGATCGGCGGGCGCGAAGGGATGCAACTGACCGAACTCGGGCCACGTGACCGGAAACATCTCGCTTGTGGCGTTGAGTTTCATCGTGCACGAGCCGAGTGAAATCATCGAGTGGACGAGGGAGAGGTCCTTCGCTTCGAGCCGGCGGATGTAGCGGAGCATCTCGTGCTCGGTGTGGAATTTATTGAAGACTGAGGCCGTGAGGTAGGAGGATGTGCGGGTGTGCGGCGCAGCGTAGTCGGGGGCGAGGGCGTCGGAAAGCGCGTTGAGGTCAACGCGATCCACCCCGAACAAACCGAGCAGGATCTGTAACTGTTCCGTGGAAGTTGTCTCGTCGAGGGAGAGGCCGACGGTGGAGGCATCGACGGGACGGAGATTGAATTTTGCGGCGGTGGCGGCGGCGATGATTTTGGCGGCATCGATTCCGCTGACGGTGATCGTGTCGAAGACCGGTTCAACGTTGACTGTGGCGCCGGTAGAGTTGATGCCGTCGGCGAGGAGCCGGGTCAGAAGACGCGTGCGCTGGGCGATGCGCTTGAGACCTTCGGGGCCGTGATAGACGGCGTACATCGAAGCCATGACGGCGAGGAGGACTTGCGCGGTGCAGATGTTCGACGTGGCCTTGTCGCGTCGGATGTGTTGTTCGCGCGTGCCGAGGGCGAGGCGCATGGCGGGATTACCGTGGACGTCCTTGGATACGCCGACGAGGCGGCCGGGCATTTGCCGTTTGAATTCGTCTTTGGTGGCGAGAAACCCCGCGTGAGGTCCGCCGAAGCCCATGGGGACGCCGAAGCGTTGGCTGGAACCGACGGCGACGTCGGCGCCAAATTCACCGGGAGCGCGGAGTAGCGTGAGTGCAAGCAGATCGGTGGCGACGACGCAGAGGGCGCCGGAGGTGTGGGCCTTTGCAAAAAAGGTGCTGAAGTCGTGAATGCTGCCGGTGGTGTCGGGATATTGCACGAGGACGCCAAACACGGGAGTGGAGAAATCGTGAGTGCGGTGGTCGCCGACGATGACGGTGACGTTAAGTGGTTTCGCGCGGGTGCGGACGATGTCGATGGTTTGCGGGTGGCACTTGTCGGAGACAAAAAACGTGGAGGAGTCGTGGCTATCGCCGAGTTTCACCCGGTGAGCGAGCATCATGGCTTCGGCGGCGGCGGTGCCTTCGTCGAGCATGGAGGCGTTGGCAATTTGCAGGCCGGTGAGATCGGTGACGACGGTCTGAAAATTGAGCAGGGCTTCGAGCCGGCCTTGGGAAATTTCGGCCTGGTACGGCGTGTAAGCGGTGTACCAGCCGGGGTTTTCAAGAATGTTGCGCTGGATCACGCCGGGGGTGGCGGTGTCGTAGTAGCCCATGCCGATGAAACTGCGGAAGATTTTATTGCGCGAGGCGATGGCGCGAAGTTCGGCCAGGGCGGAGGTTTCGCTGGCGGCGGCGGGGAGGCGCAGAGGGCGCTTGAGGCGAATGTTAGCGGGAACGGCGATGTCGACGAGCGCATCAACCGAGGAGTGATTGACGACCTGAAGCATGGCGGCGACGTCCGCGTCGGAGGAGCCGGTGTGGCGGCGTTCAAAGGTGTCGAGTGGAGCGAGGAGGTCGCGAGAGGAGGCCATCGGCGGACGGTAGAACTCAGGCGTTCGGGGGCAATAGCGATTTGGGAAATGAAGTACGCTATTTAGGGCGGTTTTCATGCCTGGAAGTTTGGCTGCTTTCCGGTGCTACTGAGGGCCATTTGCTCCGGTGGTGCAGAGTGCGATTGATCCTAGATTTAGTGAAGCGGCAGTGACGGTGGTGCGACCCTGGAGCATTTTCGATTTAGTCAGACGCTGCTCCGGAGTAGCTACAGGCCTTTGTCCGGGCCGTCGCCCGGCAAAGGACGCCCGTCGCTACACCCGAATCCGACGTCGATGCCGTAATCGTGATGCGTCACTCTAAAGTAAAAATGCGCTCGCATTACTTGCCGCGCGTTAGGTAAGGCCGGCCGGTGGAAGCGCGTATCACTCTGCCGATTGAATTCGAGCTGCTGGCGGTCGTTGGAGCCAAAGGTTGACGCTCGGTGGCATGCCGGGCACTTCCGGGGAACGATGATGAATTCTTTTGCCACCAAGGCCGCGCGGGCGGCTTTTATTGATGGTCGGTTGGCCGAGCTTTATCCGGAAACGCCGATCCCGCTCGATCACCGTGATGCGTACACGCTCTTGGTGGCGGTGCTGCTTTCGGCGCAATGTACGGACAAGCGCGTGAACCTGGTTACGCCGCAGTTGTGGGCGTTGGCGGATAATCCCAATGACATGCGGGGTGTGCCGGTGGCGGAAATCCAAGCGGTGATCCGGCCCTGCGGTTTGTCGCCGCAGAAGGCGAAGGCGATCAGCGGGCTGTCGCAATTATTAGTGGAGAATCATGGAGGCCAAGTGCCGCGGACGTTTGAGGAATTGGAAGCCTTGCCGGGGGTAGGGCATAAGACGGCGTCGGTGGTGATGAGCCAAGTGTTCGGGGTGCCGGCGTTTCCGGTGGACACGCACATTCATCGGTTGGCGCAGCGGTGGAAATTAACGGAGGGGTCGAACGTCGTGCAAACAGAGCGCGATTTGAAACGCTTATTTCCGGAGGAACATTGGAATCAGTTGCATTTGAGGATGATCTTTTACGGGCGAGAGCACTGTACGGCCCGGGGGTGCGATGGCACGGTTTGCGGGATGTGCCGCGAACTGTTTCCCGAGCGAAAACGGGCAATTAAGGTCCGGAAATAAAACAAGATTGATTCGCGGCGGGCGGTAGTTATCCGTGATCCTTCGTTTCGGACTCATAGCTCAGTTGGTTAGAGCACCTGCTTCACACGCAGGGGGTCACTGGTTCGAGTCCAGTTGAGTCCACCATTCTGATATAAAACGAGTTGCGATATTTACTGCGATTAATCTCAGCAACCAGTCTCAGCATGACCACGATGGTTCCTCACTGTTGGTCTGTGAGCTTACTGGCTTATTTGATACTCAAGACGCTCAAGTGCTAGCACCCGTGTTCGCAAATATGAGTTCGCCGTTCTGATCTCATTTTCTGAAGTTTTGCGCGCTGCCCTACGGTGACACTTCATTTTTACTCGCTGCAACCCGAGGCGGACCTTCTGCCGGATGCTCCTTCCGAGCGACTGAAGCTGGAATTCTCGACGGCGGACGTCGTCATTTTTGGCGCGAGATTTGTCCATCTCACGAAACTAATTGGCGAGCATCATCTGGCGGTGGTCCGACCTGTATCTGGCCGCTACAGCCAGCTGAATCCGGAGCATCCTTGGGTGGCGTAAATTTTGATCGGACGAATCGATAAACCAAGTGCCTGAGGTTTGCTCATAAGACTATTGATCTATTATTTATTTATTCACATAGTTTTATTGTGATTTAATAAAGTGCTTGTTAATAATATTTAATGAATAAATAATCTATTCAATATCTATTCATGAAAAGGGATTCAAATCGTATTGATACTTCTCGTCTCGCTCTTGAGCTGCAAGCCCGAGGGGTCACGCCGGCACGTTCTCTTTCTGCGTCTCTTGAAATAAGTCAGCCAACTTTGTCGCGATGGATTGCA
>JANYFP010000454.1 GCA_025362555.1 Verrucomicrobiota bacterium | reverse complement strand
TCCGGCCGGGGTAGTGGCCGGCAATTCGTTTACGCGATGAGATCGGGCGGCACGTTGCCGAGCGCATCGGACATCGTGGTGAGGCCCATTTTGACTTTGAGCATCGAGTCTTGGTGCAGGGTCTTCATGCCGGTCTTCATTGCGACGCGCTTGAGGTCGGCGACTTCGACTTCCTTGTTAATCGCTTCGGTCAGTTCCTCGGAGTTGGTCATGAGCTCGTGAATGCCTACGCGGCCCTTGTAGCCTTGGCCACCGCAAATATGGCAACCGCCGGGAGCGGCCTTGAAAATTTCCGTGCCGGCTTCGAAGCCAATCGCTTTCTGGAGAATTTCAAGTTCGCGGCCTTCCGGGGTGTATTTCACTTTGCAGTTTTTGCAGACGCGGCGCAGGAGCCGCTGGGCGCACACGCAGACCAGCGAGGCGGAAATATTGAACGGCTCGATGCCCATTTCGCCCATGCGGGAGACGGTGGAAGGAGCGTCGTTGGTGTGCAGCGTGGAGACGAGCAAGTGACCGGTGAGCGCCGCCTCGCAGGCGATCTGGGCGGTTTCCTTATCGCGAATTTCGCCGACGAGAATGATGTCCGGGTCCATACGCAGGTAGCAGCGCAGGGCGCGCTCGAACGTGAGACCGATCTGCCGGTTCATCTGCATTTGGTTGATGCCGGCGAGCGTGTACTCGATCGGATCTTCGGCGGTTTGAATGTTCACGTCAGGCGTGTTCACTTCGCCGAGCGCCGAGTAAAGGGTCATCGACTTGCCGGAACCGGTGGGGCCGCAGTGAAGAATCATGCCGTACGGTTGACGGACACAGTCCCGATATTTGATGAGGTTCTCTTCGGAAAAACCGAGCATCGGCAGGGGCAGCGTACTCTTCTGTTTATCGAGAATACGCATGACGACTTTCTCGCCGTGATTCATCGGACCGGTCGCGACACGCAAATCGATATCGATGTTTTTCTTGGTGAATTTTTTGAAGATGATGCGTCCATCCTGCGGCAACCGGCGTTCCGAGATGTCAAGGTTGCACATGATCTTCAAGCGCGCGACCAGAGCGAAGGCGACTTGCTTGGGGAGGCGAAGCTTTTCTGCGCACATGCCGTCGATCCGGTAGCGGATCAACAAGTCCTTTTCCATCGGCTCAACGTGAATGTCGGACGCGCCGGAAATATACGCGTCCTCGATGATGCGGTTGACCAATTGAATAATGGGCGCGGAGTCCTCGTTCTCCAGGTCGACGGCTTTGACTTCACCGGAATTGATACCGTCTGCCGTGTAGGCATTGCCGATGAGATCCTTGACTTCGTCGAGGTCCACGTCGCCGGCTTCAAGGGTTTTCGGCCCGTTCGATTGCTCCTTGAAAAATTGTTTGACCAACGTGTCCAGCAGCGTGACGGGAATGACCTTCACCTCGTCGATGGTCATTTCGGTCGCGGTCTGGAATGCCTCGCGTTTGGCGTAATCCAGCGGATTCGTCATCAGCACCGAGCAAGAGTTGGTGCCGGTTTTTTTGATCGGGATGATGCCTTCGCGGCGGATGATGGCATCACCGATCATCATGACGAGTTTGTCGTCTATCTCCACGTCCTCCGCTTTCGTGATGAGCGGGAGATCGGTGAACTTGGAGATGAATTTGGCGGAATCCTCAGCGCTTAGCTGGAATTTGGGATCCAGCATGCGTTGGATCAGAGTGGAGGAATACTCGGCGACTTCGAGCAGGACGCCGAGATCTTTGGGCGTGAATTGTCCACCGGTGCCGGCGGACTGTTCCTTGTTTAGCACCTGGATGGCACCGATGATGAGGTTGGTCTTGAGCGGAACCGTGAGCATGGACTTCACCTCGAAGCCGACGTTCATGTTTTTCAGGTTCTCGGCGTCCGGGCCTTTGCCGCTGAAGAAGAGTGGTTCGCCCGTCAGAATGACCTTGCCGACGTTGCCGGTGCCGCCCGGTAATTTGAGTGTGAGCAGCTTGCGGCTCGTTTCGCGAAATTGGAGTTCCTTGTCCTTGTCGTTGCCCCACAGGGTGGGCGAATAATACACGTGCTTGAAGGCGATTTCGCCGCCGTCCACGAGGTAAAGGGTCATGGACTGGGCTTGGAGCGCCTCGACCACTTTGCTCGCGGTGAGTTCGATGACAGACTCCACGTCCTCTTTCGTGGGTGTCGGCTTCGAGATAACTTTAATCAGCAGGGAACGGCGCAGTGCGCCCGTGAGATTGCTTGCGGTAGCCATTAGAAGAGGAAGAGGTTGTGCGCCATCCGGCTTAAACTGTCAGGGCAGCTGACGGAAGTTTGAAAAACGCGCTTGCTTGTACGAGCGATTTTTCGCGTGGTCGAGGGAGAACTTTTTAAATGCTCAGCAGGCTCAAAGCGATTTGGAAAAAAGTAACGTCTCGCAAGGCGGTCACCGTCCGTGCGGCCGATGGAGCGCGGGGTGAGCAGGCGGCGGCGGATTTTTTGAAATCGCGGCATGGCTTCAAGGTCGTGATTCGGAATTGGCGCAATCCGCGTGATCTGCGCGATGAAATCGATCTGATCTGCCTCGACGGCAAAGTTCTGGTGTTTGTGGAGGTGAAGGCGAGGGCGGAGGGTGCCCTCGTCTCGGGCTTTCTCGCGGTGGATGAGCGCAAGAAGCGGGCATTGCGTCGGGTGGTGCACGCTTATCTCGGGCAACTGGAGCACCCGCCGCGGACGTTCCGGTTTGACGTGGCCGAAGTGACTCTGAGCGGACGGTTGCCGCCTCAAGTGCTCCATTTCGCCAACGTGCCGTTGTTTCCCAAGGGCTATCATGTGGCTCGCCAGAGCGGTTCGCTCGACGAAGTGGCCGATAGTTTGTGACACGGGCCGGCAGATAAAAGCCTTGCGAGGGTCTGGGTTCGGACCGAAGTTTCCGTCCATGGCCGATGAAATTCGTCATCCTTTTTTGCATGGGTTAAGCAAGCACCGGGGCTCACCGCCCACGGTGGTTGTAATCTTTGGCGCCTCCGGTGATTTGACCGCCCGGAAGCTGATTCCCGCAATCTATAATCTCGCGCATGACGGGTTGCTGCCGGCGGATTTTTATCTCATCGGGTTCGGTCGCAAAGCGATTCCGGACGCCGAATTTCAGCAGATCGCGGTGGATGCGATCAAGGAATTTTCCCGGCGTGAAATGAGTCCCGAGGTCTGGGCCCGGCTCGCCGCGCGCACGTTGTATGTCAGCGGTGGCTATGATGAGAAGGCCGCGTACGATCGCCTGGGGCAACGGATCGAGGGACTGGAAAAGGAAATTCGCCAGCCGCTGCAGTCGCTTTTTTATATTTCGACTCCCCCCACGGTGTTTGCGCCGATCATCCAAAATTTGGGTGCCAGTGGTCTGGCCGGGCGCCATCTCGGAGCGGCCCAACAATCAAAAGTCATCATCGAAAAACCGTTTGGCCGCGATCTCGCCAGCGCGCAGGCACTCAATCACGAGCTCACCACTGTGTTCGCCGAGGAACAGGTTTTCCGCATCGATCATTATCTTGGAAAAGAGACGGTGCAGGATCTGCTCGTGCAGCGTTTCGCCAATTCAATTTTTGAACCACTGTGGAATCGGAATTACATCGATCATGTGCAGATCACGGTGGCTGAGGAAGTCGGCGTCGGCTCGCGGGCTGGCTATTATGAGCAAAGCGGTTGTCTGCGGGACATGATTCAGAATCACACCATGCAGTTGCTCGCGCTCACCGCGATGGAACCGCCGGTGTCGTTTGATCCGCAATCATTGCGCGACGAGAAAGTGAAACTCCTGAAGGCGATTCAGCCGGTGCGGTTGGAAGGGCCCGACAGCGATGTGGCCCGCGCGCAGTACTCGGCCGGAATGATGGGCGGCAAAGAAGTCCCCGGCTATCTTTCAGAAAAGGATATTACCGCGCAGTCCGCCACGGAGAGTTATGCGGCGCTCCGGCTGAGCATCAATAATTGGCGCTGGCAGGGCGTCCCGTTTTATCTGCGCTCCGGCAAACGGATGGCGCGGCGCGTGAGTGAAATTGCCATTCGTTTCAAACGCGCCCCGGGAAGCCTCTTTGCGGAATCCGACCGCTTCAACCTCGCGCCCAACACCCTCGCTTTTCAGATTCAGCCGGACGAAGGCCTGAGCCTGATTCTTAATGCCAAAGTGCCGGGCCTCGAGACGCGCACGCAGCCGGTGAAGATGAATTTTCGTTACGCGACCACGTTCGGTTCGAACACGCCCGAGGCCTACGAGCGCCTCGTGCTCGATGCGATGATTGGCGACGGTACGCTCTTTATCCGGGGCGACGAGACCGAGCGTTCCTGGCAGCTCATCACGCCGATTTTGGATCATTGGGCCGCTGAGGGGCGCAAGGGCATGGATAGTTACGTCGCGGGTTCGTGGGGACCGGCCGCCTCGGCGGCGCTGCTGGCGGCGAACGGCCATACGTGGAGAGAGCCGTGAGTGTATCGCCGGGCACATTCCAATTAACCTTTTCAACCATTAAGATGAAGCCGGTCGAATACCCGTTGTCTCGCATCACAGGTATTTCTTGGGGCCGGTCCTTCGTCCCATGCTTTTTTTCTCTCCGCCATGCCGACAATTTTTGAAGTACTGCCGGGAATGGAAGTGCCCGTGGGTGGCATCTCCCGGAGTTTTGCCAAGCTCTGGGCCGACACCGAGGTCAGCGAGCAAAAGGCGATGCAACTCAACCTCGTGGTTCATTTGGGTTTTGCCACCACCACGACCGATGCACTTGAGCAATTCCAAGTCGCCGTGCGGCTGGCTCAACGCTATCCCTGCCGCGTGGTTTTTCTCTGCCCGGTAATGGAAGACACCAGTCAGGTTGAGTTGCGGGCGAAGATTTATGGCGAGTGTTTCACGGGCAAGTCCAAGGGTGACACCCGCTGCATTGAAATCGTGGCGTTGAGTTATCCGCTGGCCGCCAAAGCGTACCTGACGGACCAGGTTTCAATCTGTTTGTCCACGGATCTGCCGCTCTATTATTGGGCTCACCGATTCACCTCCAGCCAGCGGATGGGGACGTATCACTATTTGCTCACGCGTTCGCAGCGGGTGATGTTTGACAGCGCGATTGTCTCGAAGGATGCGCTGTCCTACGCGTGGCCGAATATTTCGGCCGTACGCGATCTGGCGTATACCCGAACGCTGCCGTTGCGGCAAAATATCGGTCAGTTTATCAGTCGCTACGCTCCTGCGCTTATTATCGACGGACTGAAAGGAGTCACGATTCACCACCGCGCGCAGCTTGCCGCGGAAGCTCGATGTCTGCTCGGCTGGGTTAAAAAAGGCTTGGTGCGTTCGGGTGCCAACGTGGACGAAGGAATTAATTTCACTGTAACCCCCGTGGACTGTCCGGGCTGTTTCTCGCTCGAATTCACCTATGCGGATGCGGGAAAGATTTTTCTCTGGTCGGCTGATTTGGAGAAGAACACCGCTGAATTCACCGGTGATCTCGGCACGGGGAAATCCACGCAAACGGTCGGCGCTCATTTTCTGTCGCCCGAGTCCTCACTGGCTGAGGCGATGTTTTTCTAAGCCGCATCCATTCATTTGAATTCTTGGGGTGATTGTAATTCGCAATCTGTAGGTGGAGCGCCTTGACCTCAAGGCGCTTCAGGATCGCCGCCCTCAAACCAGCGGGTTGGGGTCAACCCGCTCCACCTCGAATTGCTTTTGGCTGAGGTGAGGCGGGACGGGGACGGTTCGCTGCGCCGGCCTCTGAAAGTCCGAGCCGAAGTCGGATTCAGCCCGCTTGATTGTTCGTCCGCGTGATTCCGCGCCCGTGCCATTCTAATGGGTGCATTGATTTAGGCGAACAAAGGCTGGCCTGCGCGGTGGCGACCGCACTACGGTAATTACGCATGCCTACCCCCACTGGCTCCGCCGGAAGTCCGGTTTTCATTCCGCCGACTCATGCCCGCTACGGCGTGGTCGCGTTTGCCGTCACCCTGGCGGTGATTCAATACATCGACCGGGTGGCAATTTCCCAGGCGGCACCGTTTATCTCGGCGGATCTTAAATTGACGCCATCGCAAATGGGCTGGGTGTTCTCCGCCTTCACCTTGGCTTATGCCTTGTTTGAAATTCCCGGTGGTTATCTTGGCGACCGGATCGGGCCGCGCAAAGTGCTGTTGCGAATTGTCGTGTGGTGGTCGGTCTTCACCGCCTTCACCGGAATGATTTGGAGTTGGGGTTCGCTCATCGCGACGCGTTTCTTATTCGGCGCGGGTGAAGCCGGATGTTTCCCGAATTTGACCAAGGCGTTCAATCGGTGGCTGCCGCCGGCGGAGCGTTCCCGGGCTCAAGGCATCATGTGGATGAGTGCGCGCTGGGGCGGCGCCGTGACGCCGATTTTGGTTTTTTATTGCCTGCAATTCATGACGTGGCGAACCGCTTTCCTCTTATTCGGTGTGCTCGGAATAATTTGGGCGATCGCTTTTTTCCGGTGGTACCGTGATGACCCGCGGCAGCACAAAGACGTGAATGAGGCCGAAGCCGCGCTGCTCCCCGTCGAGGTGGCGAATGCCTCGGGTCACGTGAATGTGCCGTGGAGCAAGATGCTGCGTTCCCGGACCGTGTGGTGCCTGGGCGGACAATATGCCGCGCTGAGTTACGTGTGGTATTTTTTCGTCACATGGTTTCCGACTTACTTGTTAAAAGACCGTGGCTTCGATGTGAAACAAAGTGCGTGGTTGGCGTGCACGCCGCTGTTGCTCGGAGGTTTTGGCGCGTTAACGGCGGGGTGGATCACGCCCTGGCTCAGTCAGCAGTTGGGGAGCACCAAGCGCGCGCGACGCGGATTGGGCATGTTCGGCTTGTTGGCGGGAGCGGTCTTGCTGGTTTTGTCGACGACCATCAAAAATCCTTATCTTGCGGTCGGCGTGATCGCGTTGGTGAGTTTTTGCAACGATCTGACTTTGCCCGGGGCGTGGACGGCGTGCATGGATGTCGGCGGCCGTTATGTGGGCACGCTCGGTGGCGCGATGAATATGATGGGGAATATTGGCGGATTCTGTTCGCCGCTGGTGATCGGCTACATCGTGGAGAAGACGAATAATTGGACGCTCACTTTTTATCTCGCGGCCGCAGTCTACGGCGTGGGTGCGGTGTTTTGGTTGTTGATGGATCCGGTTACTCCGCTGGAAGAACAGGTGAAGGATTAGTGCGGGGGTAGTTGGTTTTAGTGGTGAGTATTTTCCGCCCGGCCAGGAAATTACTCGCGGGCGTGACGCGGTGTACTAGACTTGGAGCATGCAGTTTAACTTGAAGGAAATCGCTTCACTCGATGCGGCTAAAGAGTTCGCGGTATTTTGGCGTCGGCATTTTCGCCGGTTCGTTCCACTGGTTTTGCTCGGCCTGTTTTTGCCCCTGAGCGCGATTGCGGCGGACAAAAAGAAGCCGGCTCCACCTCCCGTCATTGATAAACTTTTGTGGTTGGCGGGGGACTGGCGGGTGGAAAAAAACAGCCGCGTCATTGATGAACAGTGGATGATCCCGGGAGGTGGTGCGATGTTGGGCATGCGCCGGACCGTGATGAAAGGCCGCGAGTTGGATCACGCGTTTCTTCAGATTCGCGAGGGTCCTGGCGGGGCACTTTTCTATGTCATGCAGCCATCGGGCGCGAAAGAGGCGACATTTCAACTTTCTTCACTCACTGAAACGGCCGTGGTGTTCGAAAATCAGCTGCAGGATTTTCCGCGAAAAATCACTTTGGCGCTGCAATCGGAGGGTTCATTGCTCGTGACGATTGAAGGCACGGGATCGGACGGGGAGGTGAAGAAAAGCGATGATCTTTATCAGCGCTTTAATCGCTGAGGGCGAGCAAGCGTCAGATGTCGCATTCGCTCGGCCACGTTGGCCTACGCGTTCGGAAATTTAAAATACGCTCTAGCGTTTTGACCACAGTCGGAGGGAGGCGAGGAGAAAATCCTCGAAGGCGGCGGCTTCGTTCAGGTTGAGGCGGAGCAATCCGGCGTTGTGCTCGAGTTTTTCAATCGCCGCCGCCAGGGATCGCCGCACTGATTCGTCGCCGGCGACCAGCCGCTCCTGAGCGTACGCGCGGGTGGTATGCTCAAGTTCGATGAAAAGTTTTTGGCGAATGCCGTTGGCGATGCCGGTCTCGATGGCGACTTGCTCATCATCATCCAAATCTTCGGGAAGTTTTCCTTTCTGTGTCTTCCAAATTGTTTCAGTCGCGGCGTTCAGGACGGCGTTGAAGCGCGTGATTAGGCCGTAAACGCCGAGTACCTGATCGGCGACGGCACGCTTCTCGACGACGCCGGCGGAGAGCTGATTTAGCCACTGTGCGTAACGAGTGCGGGTGGAGGCCCAAAGCTCGCGGGTGGCGTCATCGGCGTCGGCTAACGCACTGCTGCCGGCGTCGGTGAAACGAAAGAGCAGGCAACGGCTGCGAATGGTCGGGAGGAGTGCGTACGGCCGCGTGGTGAGCATCAAAATCGTCGTGCTCGGCGTTGGCTCCTCCAAGGTCTTCAGAAAAATATTGGCGGCGGCCACGTTCATGCGGTCGGCCTCATAAATTACGGCCACTTTGCGTGGGGAGACCGTGGCGGAGACTTGAATTTTCCCAATCAATTCACGCGTGGGATCGGCCCCGATCTGACGCATTTTCCCCGCAGGACGCAGCGCGTAAAAATCGGGGTGCTGCTTCGGGGAAAAATATTGGCTGGGCTGGCGCGGATCGTTCAGCAGACGATCGGCGATCGCGTGGGCGACGAGGGCGAGGGTCCCGAGATTTTCGCCGTGAAGCAGCAGGCTGTGGGCGAGCCGGCCGCGTTGAATGGCGCGTTCAATAACTGCAACGGTGGGCGTGCCTTCGAGCGCGGTCGGCCAAGGCAGGGGGGCGGTCGTCATTGGGAGTGGCGGTGAAGATCAATGCGGGGTGAGGGCACCCAGCCCACAAAAATTAACCGACGTACTTTTGTACCTCGTTCCAGATTTTCTTGTCCAGCGCTTCGGGCGTCTGCGTGCCGTCGAACACCACGACGCGCTCCGGCCATTGTTTGGCCAGGAGGAGATAGCCTTCGCGGACCTTCGTGTAGAAAGCGATGTTCTCGCGTTCCATGCGGTCGGGGAGATCGGAAGCGCGTTGGCGGATGCGGGCGAGGCTGACGTCTGTGGGTACGTCAATGACGATGGTCAAATCGGGCATGACGTTGCCGACGGCAAAACGGTTGATTTCGTTGACTGGCCCGGGGGCAAGGTTGCGGGCAATGCCCTGATAGACGGTGGAGGAATCAAGGAATCGGTCACTCAATACGATCGCGCCGCGTTTGAGGGCCGGGGCGATGACTTCGCGGACTAATTGCGCGCGGGCGGCGGTGAAGAGGAGCAGTTCCGTCTCGGGGCACATTTCGTCGCCCTTGGAATTATGGACGATGATATTGCGGATTTGTTCACCGATCTCGGTGCCGCCGGGTTCGCGGGTGGCCAGGACCTCGCGTCCGATTTTCTGGACGTGTTCGGCGAGGCGAGCGATTTGCGTGGACTTGCCACTGCCTTCGGAACCTTCGAACGAGATAAGTTTGCCGGCGGGTTTTGATTTGGTGGGCATGGGAAAGGGGACTCCTGATACGAAAAAAAGGTTGGCGGCTGCGCGCAACCAGATTCAACCATCCAATCTGTAGGAATTTCAATTGATTGGTCTGCGCAAACGCGCCAACACTCCATCCACATGCTCTGCTTCCTCCCGCCACCCATTCTCGCCTCAACCATCAACGTCTGGCAGGTTTTTCTCACGACTGATTCGGTCGGTCAGGGCGTCATCGGCCTGCTCGCGGTCTTCAGTATCTTTGCGTGGGCTGTGATGCTGGGAAAATACTCCGAGCTTAAGAAGCTCCGGGAGTTGAATTTGCTGTTTGAGCAGAAGCTTGCGCAGGAAAAGCATATTCTCGATCTGCCGGAGAATTTACGCAACCGACGCGACATTCCCTATGCGGATTTGCTTGCTGACGCGCTCGAGGCCTATTGGCGCGCCGCTGCGATTGGCAAAGAAAAGGGTGACGAAAACATGCGTTCGCGATTGGAGCACGCGGAGAACGCCGTCCAACGCGCCCTCGCCAGCCAGTCTCTGCGTTACGAATCGAGCATGATCATCCTCGCCTCGTTGGTTTCAGGCGCGCCGTTCATGGGACTGTTCGGCACGGTGTGGGGCATCATGGAGGCTTTCAGCGCGGTCGCGACCCAGGCGTCGGCCAGTATTCAAACCTTGGCTCCGGGCGTGTCGGCGGCGCTGTTGACGACCATTGCCGGCCTCGTGGTTGCGATTCCCTCGGTGTTCGGCTACAATATTCTCATCGGGCACGTGAAGAAGATGATCACTGAGCTGGAAAACTACGCGAGTAACCTCGCGGATCGCATCGAACTGGAGGCCAAGTAAGGAACTCCCATGGCGAGAATTTTCCGCAGACCCAGACACTTGCATCCAGTGGCGGAGCTAAACGTCACCAACATGGTGGACCTTGGCTTCACGCTGTTGATCATTTTCATGATCACGACGCCGCTCATCCAGCAGGAGCAAACGATCCCGGTGAATTTGCCGGTGGAAGGAAAAAAATCGCAACAGACTCCGCCCGACACGGAATTCCAAGCGGTGTCGATCGACAAGGCGGGGAATTTTTATTTTGGCTCCAAGCGAGTGGGCTTTGCAGAGTTGTCCAGCAATCTCTCGGCGCTGGCGGCAAAACAAAAGCAGCCGGTCATCCGCATCCGCGCGGACCTGACGCTTCAGTGGCAGCAAGTGGTGCGGCTCATGGATGAGATTAAGAAAAACAATCTGACCAAGATCACCTTCGATACCGAAGCGAAGTGAGGCGATGCACGCCAAATCTCCCAGTTCGATTCTGGTTTCACTGACGATCCACGCTTTCGTCGCGGCGATCATTTTCGTGACTACCGTTTATGTCGCGCAACAGGATAAACCGCCGGTTATTTTTGAGCTAGTGGCTGGTCCGCCCACCGCCCCGGATGAATTGGTCGCGCCTGCGCTGGGGAATTCCGCCACGCCAGTGAAGCTTGAGGTGCCCAAGGTGGAGGCGCCTCCACCCACGCCAGAGCCGCCAACTCCGGAAGTCAGTCCTTCGTCCGAACCCGAGTCCCGCGAGGAAACGCCTCCTGCGCCGGTGCCGGCCAAACCGGCGGTCACAAAGCCAGTGGCGACCAAACCGAAAGCTGATACTTCCATTGCGCAGGAGATGAAAAGGCAGTCGAAGGTGTCTTATAAGGATTACATGAAAAAGCATCCGCCGCCCAAGCCGTCCACGGGCGCTCCGGTGCAACGGACGGCCAATGTGCCGCGGATTGATCAGCAAGGCATTGCGGGTGGCGTGCGTGGTGGCTCCACGGCTAACACCCGTGGCGGTGGGGGCGGCAAAGCGCTGACACGCGAGGAACAAAGTGAGCTAAATACTTACATTTCATTTCTCTTGAACGCACTCAAGGAAGCTCACGAGCCGCCGCCCGGCGTGAGTGATCAAATGGAAGCGAAAGTGACTTTTGATATCACCGCTAGTGGTTCGATCCTGAACCCACGGATTTCAAAATCTTCTGGAGATCGGGTATTTGATGAGTCCGTGCTCGAAGCGTTCCGCCGGGTGAAGAGTATCGGGCCGACTCCGAACGGTAAATCCGATACCTGGACGGTGACCTTCCGGATGAAAGACATGGGCTGATCGGGGTGTTCCGCCGGTAATTTGTCCGGGCTAAAACGAAGACGAAAATTTGCGGCGAAAAAGTCCTTGCGTTCCCTCGGCAAACCTTACTTTTTGGCCGTTCGATAGTTTCGTTATGGGCTCTTAGCTCAGTTGGTAGAGCGCCTCAATGGCATTGAGGAGGTCAACGGTTCGAACCCGTTAGGGTCCACCATTTAGAAATCGCCGGCGGAAGAAATTCCCCGGCGATTTTTCATTTAACGAGAGCGCTTAAGGGCCACTGCGCCGATAATTCGTGCCGAAGAGGACAACCGTATCCGTATCCTTGATCGAGAGCACCGCCGGGTCGTTCGTGATCAAAGCGGCCCGACCATCAGCCAGCCCACCGCGGACGGTTTTCTTGGTTTCATCCAGGATGGATTTCTTGGGGCCAAATTTTGAAACCCGCAGCGTTCCATCCGATTCGATAATGAGGCGACGGTCGCCCTCGTGATTGCCCGTGGAGTACTCCCCGGCAACCTTGGTCAACAAGGCACGCGATTCAAAATCCGGCAATAAGGTATAGGGAGGGGTGAGATTGGGTGGGGGGCGGAGTAATAACCAAACGGCGGTGGCATTGAATCCCACGATAAGGATAACCATCACCGTAATTTTAGCCCATCGCGGAATGCCGCCGTTCTCAATCGAGGGAGTACTGTGCGTTTTGTAAGCAGGCACGGGACGCTCGATTTTCGGGGCAACTTTGCCGTGTTCAGCACTGCCGGTGATCGCGGCAAGAATATAAACCACTGAATGCTCTTCCCCGCGCAGCATGGCTTCCCAGCCGACAAAACACAAACGGCGATACCGCGTGCAAACGACGAAAACATCCCGTTCCGTTTTGATCCGAATCTCGGGTGAGGATGGTTCGTAAATGGTTTGTCGCGCCGCTACCTCACTCAGCGAATACAATAATTCCCGCAATTGCCCGATGCTGACCGCTAGCAAATGTTCGTCCGGATAAGAAAGCCCTGCCGCCTTTGCGTCGGGCGAAAGGTGATGCAGTGTAATGCTGTAGGCTGGGGCGGACATCAGTTTTCGATGATAAACAGAGGGCCGTTACCGTTTCCAATGCGAAAATTTCCCGTGCTCAGATTGCCATCGTCGATGGTTTGGTCGATTTCAAGAAATAGATCCGAATCGATGACCATCGGTGCATCCGCAGTCGGTGTAATCGTAATTGCCGCCGCGTATTTTGCTCCGACATGGGTTTGATTGCGTTCCCAATCAAACTTTCCGCCGATCGGTGTCGTGTGGGTCCAGTCATCGAATTTAAGCTCTTCCGGCGTCATCTCAAGTGGTACGACGCCTGCCGCCGATTCAAGCGGCCAAGACCCCGTTTCGTGGGCATGGGTTTGAAATGCCGTGGCAAATGTTCGAAAATCATTCGCGATCGCGGCTGTTTTCGCTTTGCGCTGGAGCCGTTGATAGGTTGGAACCGCGAGGAAAAACAACATACTGAGAATCGTTAGTGCCACCATCAGTTCAATCAAACTGAACGCGGCATTTGACCGGGGCGAGTACCGCTGCCCGGGCCGGTCATTTGAGTGGGACCATGCTCTCATCATTTACTATTCGGGCGAAGGTCCGGTCGCTAGGCAAGGGGGAATCCACGGCGACCCCCGGTCAGTTGACTACAAGCTGAGTACGGGCTCGTAGCCTGTCGTGGACTGAGTTAAACTCCGTCGACTTTAACGAATCGGGGAGGCCGATTGGGTGCTGCGCAGCAAGACTGTGGCAAACGCGCGAGCGGTCGTGGGAGCGGAAGATTTGCGGATGCGGGTATCGTAAATTTGCACCAGCAAGGCCGGGACCGTTAGGAAAATGATCTTCACGTCGAGCCACCACGACTTGGTCTTACTGTAGCGAA
>JANYFP010000456.1 GCA_025362555.1 Verrucomicrobiota bacterium | reverse complement strand
CAGGCGTTGGAGAACGGGGTGGAATTTTTTAGCACCCAGGTTGCAGTGACGCTGAACGTTCTGGCGCGGCAGCCTAATGCGATCACCTATAATACAACTAATTTTCCGATTAGTGCGACTCCGGGTTCGAACCTGATTTTCAATTATAACGTCACTAACACGGGCACGAAGAATTGGGGTGCGAGCCATTTTCTGACGCTGCGCAACAGCGCCGGAGTGAATTTGATTTTCAGTTCACTCAGTGGCGTTGCTCCCGGGCAGAGCAAGACGGTGAACCTGAGTTTGACGGCCCCGACTGCTCCCGGGGTTTATCCGTATTCGGTGCAGGCGATGGAAAGTAATGTGGAGTTTTTTACAGCTCAGGCGAACTTGGCTCTGACCGTGCTCGCGCCTCAGTCGAACGCGGCCGTCTATACGCAAACTCGCACAATCGACAACCTGACCCCCGGTGCGACGATCGCTATGCGTTATTCACTCAGCAATGCCGGCACGGGCAGTTGGGGCGGGGGACACTATGCTTCGTTACGCGATGGGAATGGGACATTTCTGGCGTTTGTGTCCTTGAGCGGGGTGCCGCCGGCAGGCAGCACGACGGTCAATTTTAGTGTCGTGGCGCCCACGACGCCTGGGATTTATCCCTACTATGTCCAGGCCTTGGAAGATGGAGTTGAGTTTTTTAGCACGCAGGACGTGGTGACGGCGACGGTGCTCGCCACCCCGCTCGCTAACGCGATCACGTATAACGCAACGACATTTCCGATCACCGCGACGCGCGGAGCCACGGTGAATTTCACGGCCGATGTCACGAATCGGGGGACGAAAATATGGGATGGAAATTATTATCTCTCATTGCGCGATGCGGACAATACCTTCTTCGGTTTCCCCTCATTGAGTGGCGTTGCGCCAGGGGCGACCAGAACTTTAAACTTCAGTTTTGTCGCACCGACCACTGCGGGAATTTATACGTATCGTGTTCAGGCGCTCGAATCCGGAGTGCAATTTTTTAATATGACGGACACGTTGGTTCTATATGTGCAATAGCGTCCCCGTGCCTGGCCGTGGCGCGGCTTAATACGGCGCGAAATCCACGCTTAGCTTAATTTGGACTGACTCTTACCCTTTTTTCACAACCGGTGTTTACCAGAGTGGATTGATGCGATCCGGAACGCTTTTCGATGGCGAAAATCGACAATAATTCTGAATCGTAAATAAGTGGCTTGAGCAAAATACTAGGGTGACATTTAAATTAAACAAAGCATGACCCTCCCACGCGTCCGTCTCTTCCTCGCCACCGCGCTCCTCGCCGGCTGCGCATTTTTCAATGTATCCGCTTTCGCGGCCGATGTGATTACGACCACGCCTCTCGAGACTGGCAGCGTTGGTCAATTCACCTCGCAGGCGATCGTGACCGGCAACCCGGCTATCAGCTATTATGATGTAGCGAATCACCATTTGGTTTACGTGCGTGCGACGAATGCCGCGCGCACTGCGTGGGGCACTCCGGTGACTGTCGCCAGCACTGGTGACGTGGGTAAATACACCTCACTCGTGATCGTGAATGGTAATCCCGCGATCAGTTATTATGACACCACGACCGGTAGCCTGAACTATGTTCGCGCCACTGATGTCAGTGGCGCGGGTTGGGGTACGCCCGTTGCCCTGGTGGTTGTTGGTGCTGGCGGCGGAGCCAATTCGATGGCCGTCGTCAATGGTAACCCAGCAATTTGTTATTACGACGGCCTCAGCCAAAGTCTGAAATACGTGCGCGCCACTACCGCTGATGGCACGCTCCTTTCCGATTGGGGTACGCCGGTATTAGTGGAAGCAACTGGGGACGTGGGCGACCACTGCTCAATGGCGATGGTGGGCGGCCAACCAGCGATTAGCTATTACGACGGTGATATTTCTACCGGCGGATTAAGATTTATCCGCGCCGCCAATGCTGACGGTTCGAGTTGGAGTACCTCCGTGCTCGTTCAAGGGATTGTCAACGTGGGCTTTTACACGTCTCTCGCCATTGTAAACGGCAATCCCGCCATCAGTTATTTTGACGTTGATAACCTTGATTTGAAATACGTGCGTGCGACGAACGCCGGAGGCACTGCTTGGGGTGCACCCATTACCTTGGACAGTGTCGGGTCCGTGGGCTGGTATTCTTCTCTCTCCATTATTAACGGCTACCCCGCAATCGGCTACTGGGATGCCACCAATCACGATCTGAAATATGTACGCGCCCTCACCGCCGATGGCACGCTCCTTTCGGATTGGCGTGCGCCTGTGGCGGTTGACCATACTACAGACAACGTAGGCGAATACGCTTCACTGATCAGCTTGGACGGTGGCGCGGCGATCAGCTATTACGACGCCACTAATGGGGCCTTAAAATGGGCCACGATCACCGGTATTACGAGTGGCTTGACCGCCTCTGGTACTTACAACAGCGCCATTACGACCTATTCAATTACCGCAAGTGGCTCGCCTACGAGTTACAGTGCGACGGGTTTGCCTCCCGGTCTTTCGGTCAACACTGCAACTGGTGATATTACCGGAACTCCGACCGACGCTTCGGCCAGTCCCTATTTTGTCACGATCGGCGCGACTAACTCAAACGGTACTGGCACCGCCATCCTTCTTTTCACGATCAACAAAGCTTCGCAAGCGACGTTAAGCGTGAGCTCGTCTGCGTCGGGCACATTTGGCAGCGCGTATGCCGCGACCTCCAGTGGCGGAAGTGGTGCGGGTGCCGTGACGTGGTCACTCGGTTCCGGTTCGACTGCAGCGAGCGCGGCGGTTTCTTCTGGCGGCGCGGTGACTTCAAGTGGCGCGGGCACGGTCGTGATCAAAGCGACGAAAGCTCAAGATGCTAATTATCTTCCTGCAACCTCGTCCGACTTCACCATCACTTTGGCGAAGGCAACTCAAGCAACGTTGAACGTGACCTCTGCTGCTACTGGCACATTTGGTAGTTCGTACACTGCGACTGCGACAGGCGGCAGTGGCGCGGGTGCCGTGACGTGGTCACTTGGTTCCGGTTCGACCGCTGCGGGCGCCGCGGTTTCCTCTGGTGGCGCGGTAACTTCGAGTGGTGCCGGCACAGTCGTGATCAAAGCGACCAAAGCCACGGACACGGACTATCTTTCCGCGACCTCGGCTGACTTTACCGTCACCTTGGCGAAGGCAACTCAAGCAACGTTGAGTGTGAGCTCTTCCGCTTCTGGCACATTTAACACAGCGTACACCGCGGCCTCGAGTGGTGGCAGCGGCGCGGGTGCCGTGACGTGGTCACTCGGTTCCGGTTCGACGGCGGCGGGTGCCGCAATTTCCTCCGGCGGCGCGGTGACTTCGAGCGGTGCCGGCACGGTCGTAATCAAGGCGACGAAAGCCACGGACACGGACTATCTTTTCGCGACCTCGGCCGACTTCACCGTCACTTTGGCGAAAGCCACGCAAGCGACGTTGAGCGTGAGCTCCTCAGCTACTGGTACATTTAACACGGCGTACGCCGCGACTTCGAGTGGCGGCAGCGGTGCGGGCACCGTGACGTGGTCACTCGGTTCCGGTTCGACGGCGGCCGGTGCCGCAATTTCCTCCGGCGGCGCGGTGACTTCGAGCGGTGCCGGCACGGTCGTAATCAAGGCGACGAAAGCGACGGACACCAATTACCTGGTCGCGAGCTCGGCTGATTTTACGGTGACTCTGAGCGCAGCCTCGGCGACGGTGACACTCAGTAGTCTTGCTGTGACCTACGACGGCTCGACTCATGCCGCCTCTGCGACGACGACACCTGCGTCGCTCACCGTCAATTTTACCTACAACGGATCCGCCACTGCTCCGACCAACGCTGGTACTTACGCCGTCGTCGGCACAATTAGTGATAGCAATTACTCCGGCTCCGCATCGGGTTCATTGGTTATTGCCCAGGCGACCCCCGTCATTACGTGGGCGGCGCCTGCGCCCGTGAATCCCGGTACTGCGTTGAGCAGCGCCCAACTGAACGCCACGTCAGGTGTGGCAGGTTCATTCACCTATAGTCCGGTCAGCGGCACCGTGCTGACCGGTGGTTTTCAAACCCTGACGGCATCTTTTACTCCAACCGACACAGTAAACTACACGAGCACTTCAGCCCAGCAAACTCTCGCGGTCATTACGGCTCCAGTGGTCACCACGCAGCCCTTGAGCCGGCCCGTGTTTGTCGGCTCCTCGACAACTTTTGTGGCCGTCGTTAGTGGAGCGCCGACTCCGGCATTTCAGTGGCAGAAAAACGGTATCGATATTCCCGGAGCCACCAGTTCGAGCCTGACGCTGAACAATGTTCAGCTCACGGACGCCGGCAGTTACGCCCTGATTGCCACTAGCGTCGGTGGAACGGTGACCAGCCGTTTCGCGCGCCTGGTTGTTCTCGTCTCGCAACAAAATGCGATCACGTACGCGACGACGGTTTCCTCCACCGGTGTCACTGCGGGAGGGGTCGTCAACTTCGACTACTTCGTCACTAACGTCGGAACGAAAGCCTGGGGAGCAACCCACTACCTCTCGATCCGTGACATCAACAATACCTTCGTTGCCTTCTCGAAATTGATCGGAGTGCTCCCGGGAGAAAACACGACGGCGAATTTGAGCTTCCCGGCACCAACGACGCCCGGAACCTATACGTATTACGTGCAAGCTTTGGAAGACGGCGTGGAGTTCTTCTCCACGCAGACAACCGTGACGCTTACCGTGCTCGCTCCGTTGCCCAATTCGATCACGTATAACACGACCACTTTCCCAGTCAGTGCCGCACCGGGTTCGAATGTGATCTTCACGTACAACGTGACCAACACCGGCACGGCGACTTGGGGTGCCAATCATTATTTGTCCTTGAAAAATGGGAGCGGTACTACGCTTTCGACGACGCCGTTGACGGTCTTGGTGCCCGGTGCGAGCAAGACGGTTAACCTCAGTCTCACGGCGCCGACCACTCCCGGCAGCTATAACTACACCGTGCAAGCGTCGGAAACTGGCGTCGGTAATTTCAACACGACGGCGAACTTGACGCTGGTCGTCCTTGCGCCGCAGCCGAACGCGATCGTGTACAATCGGGTCCGCTATCCTGATGACGTGGTGCCAGGCGCGACCTTGAATCTGAAGTATACGCTGAGCAACGCGGGCACGCAAAGTTGGGGCGCGGGGCATTACGTTTCTTTGCGCGATTCCAATGCCGCCTATCTTTCATTCATTCCGCTGAGCGGCACGGCTCCGAGTGCGACAAAAACAATTGAGTTTACGATCACCGCGCCGACGACGCCAGGCACGTACACTTATTTCGTGCAGGCCTTGGAAGACGGGATCGAATTTTTCTCCACCCAGGACGTGGTGATTGTGAACGTGATCGCGTTGCCGCGCGGTAACGCGGTCAGCTATAATACCAACACGTTCCCGATTACTGCGGCGCGTGGCGCGACCATAAATTTCACCGCGAACGTCACCAATCACGGAACGCGCGCGTGGGGCGCAACCCATTACCTCTCATTCCGCGACGTTGATAATACCTTCCTCGCGTTCCCCTCGCTCAGCGGGGTGGCACCGGGAGCCAGCCGGACCTCCAATCTGAGCATCGTGGCGCCGGCCACTCCTGGCATTTATACCTACACCCTTGAAGCCTTTGAAGACGGCGTCTCATTCTTTGAGATGTCCGATACGGTGGTGCTCGTGGTCCCGTAAGGCGTTCGTCTTTGACGAGCGATGAGTCGGCTCCGCCCATGATAAATGAGGCGGAGTCCGGGGGGCGTGAATAGGACGGGATTGGGGAGATTGTTCGTCGTAAAAGAGGCAGCGGCGTCGCTTCAGAAGCGTCGGTTTTGTCCGATTAGAGAGGAGCGGTGCATGCCTCTTTCAGCTCTCTCCGGGTTTATCCGGCCACTTGTCCATTGGACGGATCATGGCGGCGCAGAGCAACGTGCCTGGGTTTGGTTTTTTGCCTGGCCCTGACGTCAAGGGTCGAAGCCACGCCGACTTTGGTGCAGCTAAGTCCGACGCTCTATCAAACGGAGCATTGCCTCTTTGTCATCGATACCTCGGTCACTTGGTCGTCTCCCACCACGGCGTATAACGAGATTTATAATTATCCGTTTCCCAAACTTAACTCTGCCTACGACTCGCTCGTCGCACAATTCCCCGGGACTTATTTTTCCGTCTGCTATATCGCCAATACCGGTGATTCGCACGTGCCGAACTACATTGATCGGACTGCTAAGGCAGCGGGGATCAATGAGACTGCTGCGGTGGGCACGCCCAATACTTTTGCGACGACTGATCTCTGCCGCTATAATTTACCGGGTGGCACTGTACTGAAATCAGCGCTGGCCGTATTTGACCATGAGCTGGGTCACGCGTGGGGCGCCCGGGCGTTTTATAGCACGTCGCCTTATGCCTCATTGAGCAACGGTCATTGGCTGCCCAATTCCACCGTCGATTGCCAAATGAGTGCGACGTATTCGAGCGATAGTTATTTCTCGGTGAACAAGCTCTACGGTGATCCCATCAATGGCTTTCATTGGCAGAAAGTGGATAATCTGCGCAGCAATGATTTTGAAACATTTTCCGAGCAAACGCTCTACCTGATGGGCTTGAGCAAGACTTGGCCGACCGCTTACCTGTTGAATAATGTGGCGTACAACTCTGATCGGAGCGCCAGCTATTCGTCGCTCGATACCTTTGATCATGCCACGATGGTTGCGGCTTATGGGACGCGTAATCCCGATTACACCGCCGAGCAAAAGCGGTTGAAGGTCGGGTTCGTGTATCTCGCGCGCGATCTCGCTGAGGTGAATACCGTCTATGCGAATGTCGAACAGTCCGTCGATCAGTTCTGTAACGCGGAAACCTGGGATACGGTCAACTATCGCTTTCAAACTCCGTTTCTCTGTAACACTAAATTTCGCGCCAGTGTTGACGGCCTGCTTTCGGATTTGAATGGCAACGCGACTCCGACGCTTACGGTTACGGATACCTATGTGGCGTCCGCCGACGGCACCGCTGTGGTTAATTTTGTGGCGGCGGATCCCGACGGGACTGCTCCGACCGTCTCTGTCACGCCGGCGACGAACTGCGGCTCCGTTGTCGGCAGCACGGTGCAATTCAGCGGCCTGCCCGACGGCGTTCATTTCTTTACGTTGAAGGCCATCGACGTGGGCGGAAAAAAGACCTTTGGCCATTTCACCGTCGAGGTGCAGCGGCCCGCTTCTTCGACCGTGGTCGTCACTCAACCTATCGGACAAACAGTGACTGCAGGCTCTGCCGCGAGTTTTGTGGTCGTTGCCTCCGGTTCCCCCGCGACTTTCACTTATCAATGGTTTTGTCAGGCCTTCGGGCAGAGTAGTTGGAATAGCTTGAGCAACGGCGGAGCGTATGGCGGCGTGACTTCACCCACGCTCACTGTGGCGAGTGCGACTTCCTTAAACGGGGATAAATATCTTTGCGTCGTCAATAATGGCACCGGTACCGCCACGAGCGAGGCGGCGCTGCTCATGGTCAATGAGACCGCTCCAGTCTTGAGCATTCAACCGATTGATCGCTCGACTGGCTCTGGGATTTCCAGGTCATTCACGATTGTCGCAGTGGGGGCACCGTCGACGTATGGTTACTTCAATTATCAGTGGCAGCGATTGCCGGCGGGCAGTAGCACTTGGACCGACCTGAGCAATGGCGGGGGCTACACCGGAGCGACCACGGCTTCACTTTCAGTGGTCTGCACTTTGCCGATGAACGGCGATCAATTTCAATGCGTCGTGACCAACACGGCGGGCACGACGATCAGCAATATCGCCACGCTCACCGTCGGGACAATCCCCACCATCACGACGCAGCCCGCTTCGCCCGTGACGATTTCGGCTGGGCTGGATGCTGCGTTTACGGTGGTCGCGAGCGGCACGGCGCCGTTGATGTATCAGTGGTTTCGATACGGAGCACCCGTTTCTGGTGCGACCAGTGCGACCATTAATATTGTAAACGCCCAGTCGGCCGACGCGGGAGCTTATACGGTTACAGTGACAAATGCTTTCGGCTCAGCCGGCAGTAACGTCGGTTCGCTCACCGTCACTCCGGCGGTCGTTAAGAGCGCGCAAACCGCGCTGATCGTGAACTCCCCGAACTCTGGCACTTTCGGCATTGTTTATAGCGCGACCTATGCTGGTGGCAGTGGAACTGGTGCGATCACGTGGGCACTTGGGTCTGGCTCGACTGCGGCGGGTGCGGCGATCAACGCCTCGAGTGGTGCGGTGACTTCTACGGGTGCAGGCACGGTGGTGATCATGGTGACGAAGGCGACCGATACGAATTATTTGGCCGCGACGTCGCCATCGTTCACCATCACGTTCGCAAAAGCGGCGCAGGCTGCGGTAAATGTCACGTCGTCCGTCTCAGGTTTTTTAAACGCCTACACCGCGACCGCAGCAGGTGGTTCCGGCGCGGGTGCGCTGGTTTGGGCCTTGGGGTCTGGCTCAACCGCGCCAGGTGCAGCGATCAACGCCGGGACGGGAGTCGTGACTGCGATGGGTGCGGGGGCAGTCGTGATTTTCGCCACGAAAGCGGCGGATAATAATTTCCTCGCGGCGATTTCTCCCAGTCTGACGATTAATTTGGTACCAGCGACCGGCACGGTGACGCTCGGTCGTCTCGCCGCCACTTACGATGGCGCTCCGCATGCCGCTTCAGTCAGTACCACACCCGCAGCGCTCGCCGTTACTCTCACCTACAACGGCTCGACGACTGCGCCGACGACGGCCGGAACCTACGCACTCGTCGGAACCATCGCTGATCCCAACTACGCAGGTTCCGCTGCTGGTTCGCTGGTCATCGCGCAAGCCACGCCAACAATTACCTGGACCGCTCCGAGCGGAATCGTTTACGGCACCGCGCTCAGCAGTGCTCAACTTAATGCGACGTCCGTAGTCGCTGGTGCGTTTACCTACCTGCCTGCAAGTGGAACAGTGGTGAATGCCGGTTCAGTTGCGCTTGATGCCACCTTCACTCCGACCGATGGCGTAAATTATACCAGCGCCACCGCGCAGCGAACGCTCATCGTCAGTGCCTCCAGCGTAGCGCCAGCGATCACCACCCAGCCGCTGAGTCAGGCCGCATTTAGCGGGGCAGCCGCGACGTTCGTGACCGCTGTAAGTGGTACTCCCGCGCCGACCTACCAGTGGCAAAAGGGTGGAATCGATATTCCTGGTGCCACCAACCCGACGCTGACTCTTTCCAACGTACAACTCAGTGACGCGGGGAGCTACGGGCTCGTCGCAACCAATGGAGCGGGCTCCGCAACCAGTCGCTTCGCGCGTTTGGTGGTACTCGTGCCGCAGCAGAATGCGATTACCTATGCGACGACCGTGTCATCGACAGGCGTTACCGCAGGTGGGATCGTCAACTTCGATTATTTCGTGACCAATGTCGGGACGAAAACCTGGGGCGCTAATCATTACCTCTCGATTCGCGATGTGAATAATACGTTCGTCGCGTTCTCGTCACTGATCGGAATTCTTCCCGGCGAAACGACGATCGCGAACCTGAACTTTCCCGCGCCGACGACACCAGGCAGTTATACTTATTACGTTCAAGCCTTGGAAAATGGCGTGGAGTTTTTCTCCACCCAGACGACGGTGATGCTTACGGTTCTCGTCCCGCTGGCGAATGCGATCACGTACAACACAACGTCGTTTCCGGTTAGCGCCGCTCCGGGATCGAACGTCATCTTCACCTATAACGTGACCAACACCGGCACGGTGACGTGGGGCGCGAATCATATTCTGTCTTTGAAGAACGCCAGTGGGACCCTGATTTCATCCACGCCGCTCACGGTGCTCGCGCCTGGAGCGAGCAAAACCGTGAACTTGAGTTTCACTGTTCCTTCCACGCCCGGCTCGTACAACTACACGGTGCAGGCGTCGCAAACCGGCGTGGGCAATTTCGGGACGCAGGCAAACTTGACGCTCGTCGCGCTCGCGCCCCAACCGAACGCGATCGTTTACAATCGAGTCCGCTATTCCGACGCGGTGGTGCCCGGAGCAGTCTTGAATCTAAAGTATACGCTCAGCAACGCTGGCACGCAGGCCTGGGGTGGAGGGCATTACGTTTCGTTGCGCGACTCCGCGGCTAACTACCTCGCGTTCATTCCGCTCAGCGGCACGGCGCTCGCAGTAACGAAGACAGTCGAGTTCACGCTCACCGCGCCGGCGACACCCGGCACGTACACGTATTACGTGCAGGCTTTGGAAGACGGTATCGAATTCTTCTCTACGCAGGATGTCGTCATCGTGCGCGTGGTCGCGCTGCCGCTCGGCAATGCGATCAGCTACAACACGAGCACGATTCCGGTCACCGCTTTGCCCGGCGCCACAGTCAACTTCACCGCCAACGTCACCAATCGCGGCATGCGCACCTGGGGCGCGACACACTACCTCTCGTTCCGTGACGTGGATAATACGTTCCTCGCTTTTCCATTGCTCAACGGCGTTGCTCCCGGCGCGAACAGAACCTCGAACCTGAGTTTCACCGCGCCGGCCACGCCCGGTATCTACACTTACACGCTCCAAGCCTTCGAGGACGGAGTCGCATTTTTTGAAATGGCGGACACGGTCGTGTTGTTGGTGCAGTGATCGGGTGGGGGCGCCGTCTGGTGCCATTGGCGTGCGACTCGATGGGATCGAATCGAACCGTTCTGGCTGATTTCATGGGTAATCCTAGTTGGATCGAGCGCCATCGCTTCGTATAATCAGTAAAATTGATTAGAAAAACGCCCCCTCGGGCTTGGTGGAGGAACCTTTTATATTCGGCTACGGTCTTGTCGTTTTGGTGGGAGTCCCGCCACTATGAGCTTTTTCTCCGGCTGAAAAAGTCTATCTCAATTCGATCCGATCATGATAACTCCCTCCCGTTGCGTGCGTCTCTACTCAAGCTGCTTCAATTTTATTTTGACGATCATCTTGATCGGTGGATTCAGCTCGATACCCGTTCGGGCCTCCGTGGGGATTACGATCAATCCCGATGCAAATCGCGCCCCGATCAGCCCTTATATTTACGGCAGCAATCAGGATATTGCGGGCGTGAATCTCACGCTTCGACGCAGTGGTGGCAATCGAATGACCGGCTATAACTGGGAAAACAACGCGTCGAACGCCGGTTCCGATTATTTGCACCAGAGTGATGATTTTCTAACCTCGATTGCCGGCCTTTCCGGTGCGCAGGCGAACATCCCGGGCATTGTGCTAACTCAATTTCATGATCAGTCCCTGGCGGCGCACACCGCCTATTCCATTCTCACCCTGCCGATGGCTGGCTACGTGGCCGCCGATAAGTCCGGTCCGGTCACGACCGCCCAAGTTGCCCCGTCAGTCCGGTGGGTTCCGGTTTTGAATACCAAGCCGACCGCATTGACACTCACTCCCGATCTAACAGACGGCAAAGTGTATTCAGACGAATTGTTGAATTTTTTGGTTAATCGATACGGGAGTGCGGCCAGCGCAACCGGGATCAAAGGCTATAATTTGGATAATGAGCCAGACCTCTGGTCCAGTACTCACGCCCGGCTGCATCCCGTGCAGCCGCTTTGCACTGAGCTGATCAGTCGGAATGTGGATCTGGCAAAAACCGTGAAGCGAATTGATCCGGCGGCCGATACGCTCGGTTTTGTGAGCTACGGATTTGGGGGCTATTATGATTTTCAAGGTGCGACCGACTGGTCCACGGAAAAGACCAAGGGCTCGTACAGCTGGTTTATTGATTACTATCTCGACCAAATGAAGCAGGCCTCCACGAGTGCCGGCCGCCGACTGCTTGATGTGCT
>JANYFP010000443.1 GCA_025362555.1 Verrucomicrobiota bacterium | reverse complement strand
GAAAATTAGCGGTTAACTGAATGCAGAATTTGAGGTTATTCAGGCATAGTCGCCCCCGATTTGGTTCGCCAAGATCGAGACGTTTTTTGAGCACCTCAAAGAGAAGTTGAGGACCTGAATCCAAGTGGCGCACCAGACGCGCCCATTGCTGGCTCACGGCCGGATCAATTCGACGAACTTCAACCGGCCGTTCTTCACCGTGATGATTGCCGCGTCCTTGTCGGCATCACGCTGAGCGTTGATCGTCGTGCGACCGGTCACACCCGGAAAATCCTTCGTGGCCGCCAGCGCACGTCGCAAGGCCACGCGCTCGGTGGTGCCAGCTCTGACAATCGCATCGGCCACCAATTTCACGGCGTCGTAAGTGAGCGCCGAGAGTCCGTTCGGCACAGACCCGTGCCGCTGGCGGAAGGCCTCGACGAAATTACGCGAGGCTTGGTCCGTGTTTTCCGTCGTGAAGTGCGTCGAATAATAAGCTCCTTCCAACGCCGCGCCGCCGATCTCGAGCAATTGCGGCGCCTCAAATCCATCGCCGCCGAGTAACGTCGCCGTCAGGCCAAGCTCCTTCGCCTGCCGGGCGACCAGTCCTGCCGCCACATAATAACCGGGAAGAAATATCGCGTCCGGTTGGGCCGCGCGGATCGCCGTCAACTGGGCGCGAAAATCGGTGTCGGCCCCGGCGTATTTTTGCGAGCTCACAACTTGCCCGCCGAGCCCAGTGAACGTTTTTTCAAAATAGTCCGCAAGGCCCACCGAGTACGGCGCAGTCGAATCGATCAGTAACGCCGCTCGCTTTAACCCGAGCCGCCGACGCGCAAAAGCCGCGATCACCTCGCCCTGAAACGGGTCGATGAAACACACGCGGAAGATGGCGTCGCCGATCAGCGTAACTTTCGGACTGGTCGAGGCCGGCGTCACCAATGGCACCCCGGCCGCCTGCGCTACCGGCGCGGCCTCCAGCGTGCGGGCCGACGAGCATTCGCCGATCAGTGCGACCACGTGATCGCGTGAAATCAATTTCTTCGCCGCCGTCGCCGATTCACCCGGCAGCGAACGATTGTCCTCAACCACCAATTCCATGAGCGGCCCAGCACGCCGCCGCCGGCGTTCAACTCATCAACCGCGAGCCGCGCCCCGCGAAGCGAAGCCTCGCCGAAGGAAGCATCACGGCCCGTCATCGACATGAAAAAACCGATCTTCACCGGCTCAGCCACAACCCTGCCCATGAGAAAACTGAACACCAATAAAAGAATAGATCGCATAATTCGGATCGGAATATTGCCCGCAGTTATCCGCAGAGCCAGCCCGGAATGGGCGACATAAACCACCCAATGTCGGCGCAAATCCAGTCCACCTTCAATGCCGGAATCCACCTGCATGCGGAGTCTCCCGCGCACAACACTTATTTGCCCGCCGCCATCTGAACATCGAAAAAACGCGGGCTTCACCGACCAATCAATTCAGGTTTCCCACAAACGCTTTGCTATTCGCTTCTATCGCCCCAAAGCCATTTCAGCTGCATGCGTTTTCGCAGCAGAACCGTCAGATTTATCCGTCGCTCCTCTCTCGATCTCCGCATCAGCTGGCACGCCAGCAAATGTCGGATTAAAAAATACTCTTTCAACCAACGACCTCGCTTCACTCTTAAGATTTCTATTTTTGCTTACGAACTGGCTTGGATCTCTGGCCGCGTGACACGTTCCCGTTCCTTTTTAAGTACGCGCTGGCGCCGGCCAGCTTGAAAGCCGCCAACGCCGCCGCTTTCTCCTGCGTGGCCAATTCATTGTCCCCCTCCGCCTCGAGCAATTCCGCCAGCCGGCAACGCACGTGCGCGGCGGCCAACGGCGCGGCCATCGCTTGCCAGGCACGCAGTGAATTGCGCAACAAAGCAATCGCTTCGGTCCGCGACCCTTCCGCGGCGGCGACTTCGCCACGAGCACGCGCGAGCAAAGCCTGCAACGCTGGCGTCGAAGTCAGCTCAGGTTCGCTCTCCAATTTTGCCAATGCTTTGCGCGCTTCGTCGGGTCGTCGGGCGCTCGCCAAGATGATTGCCAAATAAGCGAGGGCCTGTCCGCGTTTCGAGCGGCCGGACCAATAATTGTCGGCGATGGTGCGACCGAGCAATTTGGCGGCGGCGGTGGCATTGCCCTCCGCAAAATGCACCAGCGCCAGTTCAAACGAACATTCCCAACCCAGTTCAGTCGCCTGCAAAAAGGCTTCACGCGCCGGAGCAAATTCGCCTTTCGCGAGCAGAATGTCGCCGAGCGCCACCCACGCCTCGCCCTCCGCCCAAGGTGCCTGACGCGCCAGCATTTGGATGGTGGCGCGGATCTCCCGTTCGGCCGCACGCAAATCCCCGCGCACAGTGAGAACCTCCGCGCGGTGCATCCGGCAAATTCCCGGATAGCCAGCCGCACCCTTGCCCACACTCCAACGCGTGAATTGGTCCGTCCACTGCCCTGCGCGATGCCAGTCGGCGCGCGTCAGACAGCTATAAATGACTCCACAATATACCTGCCCGCCCGCCCACGAACTGAGGCCGCAGGCGACCACCGAAGTCCCGGCCTCATCAATGGCCGCCAGGCCTTCGCGAATATTGCCCAGGTAAAGATTCGCCTCACCGGCCAAAACAAGTCCAAGGCTTTCCAAATCAGCGTCACCGAATTTTTCTCCGCCCGCACGAGCGCGTTCACCGAGTTTTAACGCGGTTTCAATTTCGTTGCTCAGGAGCGCCATCCGCGCGCCCAGCAGGTCAAGGTAACCTTTTTCCCGGCATGGCGGCTCATTCTCCAACAGGCGTGTCGCCCTGTGATACCAGCCTTTGGCCAACACCATTTCACGCCACTCGCAGCGCAACTGGCCGAGCAAGATCGCCACCCACCCGGCCGAACGTCGGTCGCCTCGCGCGGTGAAAGCCGCCACGGCCCGCTCCAACGGCCCCGATGCCAGCTCCGGTTCACCCGCACACTGTGCCGCGTGCGCCCAACGCTGCAGATCGTCCGCCCTGAGGCCGTCCGCGCGATCGACTTCCTGAAACGCCGCGATGGCCGCCGCCCATTCACCGCGTTTGTAGGCGGCATGCGCACTCTTGATCGCAGCGACTGGTTCGCTGGGTTCCAATTTTTTCACGTGATTCTTTTCGTCGCACAATCGATACCCCTGCCGTGCGTGCGTCCGGATGGCTCCGCTGACTCCGGCCTCAATCAACGCCGTCCGCCCAAGGCTGATCGCGCGTTGCAAGGAAGCGTCTGTCACAAGCACGCCCGGCCACACCTGATTGAGCAATTCATCCTTCGGTACGACGCGATCGCAGTGCTTCGCCAGATAAAGCAACAGGTCAAACACCTTGGGTTGCAACGTGAGCACGTGGCCACCCACGCGCACCTCGCGCGTATCGGCATCAATCTCGAAGCTGGCAAAACGGTGAACCATGACCGGAGCGAGGAATAGATAAGGAATTGATTAGATCAAGGAAAGGACTTGGCGGACCGGAATCGCTAGGATGCCGCCATCAACCGCCATGACCGATCTTTCCGGTCAGGCAGAAGATCAAATCAATAACCAAATAATCCCATGAAAGCAAAGTCCGCCAAACCCATGATCAACTATGTCATTCTCCGCCGGGGGGCCTGGTCCTCCGCTCAGGAACTCGAACTCGCGGCGAGCCGCTCGACCCGCAGCGGTCAGGATATGGCCAACCGTATCCGCTGGATCCGATCCTATGTGATCCAGGAACCCAACGGTCGCCTCGGCACGGTCTGTATCTACCAGGCCACCGATGCTGAAACCGCTCGCGAGCATGCCCGCAACTCCGCCATGCCGGCGGACGAAGTCATCCCTTACGTAAAAACCGTTGTGATCAACGACGATCCAGTGGCCGCCGCCTGACGCGACGATGCGCCCACCCCATTTCCCACCACAAAATCAGAATCCAAAAAATACGACCATGAAACAAATCAAGTCCCTCCTCATTCCCCTCTTGAGTCTGCTACTCAGTTGTTCCGCCCTAGCGGCCAACGAAGTGAACCCCGAGACGCTGCCGAAAGGCCGGCACATGTATGTCATCGAGCGCGATATGCCCGGCCTGGGCAAATTAACGCCCGCCGATCTAAAAGGCGCGGCACAGAAATCCTGCGGCGTTCTGCGCGACCTCGGACCCGAAATCACCTGGCTGCAAAGCTATGTCACCGGTGACAAAATGTACTGCGTTTATCTGGCCCCGAACAAAGAGATGGTGCGCGAACACGCCAAACAAGGTGGGTTCCCCGCCACCGAAGTGAACGAGGTCTCGACCATTATCGGGCCAAAGACGGCGGAATAATTCGGAACTAACATCGACTGCATCCTCCCGCCAACCCGGCGGGCGGGTGCCAACCGGTGCCTGAGGCGTTGTGCGGTCAAGCTTACCGCAAGGGGTAACAATCGTGTTACCAAAACCCGTTTCTCTCCTCGCCACGGTTTCGTTAATCTTACGCCTCACGCGAAAATCCTCACCCGATAACCACGAAAAGTTTTGCGCCCTTCCCTATGACACCGCCCTTAACCCGGACTCCCCATTTCAGCACGACTCGCTCGTTGCGCATCATCTTCCTGTTGCTGCTGACAAATGTCTTCAGGTTACGCATCGCTGCCGCCGAACCCGCGAGACCGACTGTAACGGTGAGTAGTTCCGTGACTTTTTCCGCACCGCCGAGCAACCCACCCGCATTCGCCTTTCAATGGAAAGTCGACGGCGTGGATATCATCAACGGCACCGAATCCACCTACACTATTTTCAGCGCCGCCGTGAGCAGTGCCGGCTCCTACTCGGTCACCGCTACCAGCAGCGCCGGCTCTGTCACCACCGATATCGCGGAACTCACCGTGAGGGTCGGGGAACTCATCAACCAAGCAGTGACGGTCGGACACGGTCTGACTTTCTCCTCCGGCAGTGCCAGCGGAAGCATCCAGTGGCAGGTTTCAACTCCAGGCGGACCTCCCCCGTGGACCAATTTGACCGACGGAGGCATCTACAGCGGCACGACCACCGGCCACCTGACGATCAGCAACACGACCGAGGAAATGAACAAGCTGAGGTATCGCTTTGTGGCGACGGACCACGGCAGTGTCTCGATCAGCCGGCCAGCCAGCCTCACTGTCTCCCCTGTATTCCTGCCCTTTCCAACGAGCATCGGCAGCGACGGCGCAGGGAACCTCTTCGTTGGCGACGCCAGTGCCAATACGATTCAGAAAATCAACTCAGCGGGCCTGATCTTCCCCATCGCAGGAACGAGCGGAACGGCGGGTACCCTGGACGGCACCGGCGCATCAGCGCGTTTCAACCAGCCTAACGGACTCACCGTGCTGACCAACGGCACGATTATTGTCGCGGATACGGCCAACGCGACCATTCGCCGCATCACCGTCGACGGCACCGTGACGACATTGGCTGGTCGTTCCGGCAATCGTGGTCACACCGATGGAGCCGGCGCCGGCGCCACCTTCGCCTATCCCACCGGCATCGCACGTGACGCAAACGGGGTGATCTACGTGGCTGACTCCATTAATCACATCATCCGTCGCATCACGTCGGACGGAATCGTCAGCACCTTCGCCGGCAGAGCCGGAATCGCTGGGTTTGCCGACGCCGACGGCACCGGTCCCGCAGCAATTTTCAACTTCCCGACTGGCCTCGCGGTAGACCGTAACGGGAATGTCTATGTCGCTGACACCAACAACAACGTCATCCGCAAAATCACCAGCACGGGACTGGTTTCCACTCTGGCCGGCCTGCCCAACTTCGCCGGCTTCGACGATGGCGCGGGTCGCGACGCGCTTTTCAGCCACCCGAGCGGCATCGCCTTTGATGCTTCGGGCATGCTCTATGTGGCCGACACCGAAAACTCCACGATCCGCCGGATTACTCCGAACGGTGTAGTCACCACTCTCGTCGGTGTCCCGACCATCACGGGCTTAATCGACGGCGTCGGCCTAGTGGCCCTCTTCAACCATCCTCAAGCTCTCACCGTAGACGAATCAACGGGCACGATTTACGTGGCTGATACCGGCAATGCGGCGATTCGAATGGTCAATGCGAGCGGCAACGCCGTCACGTTGGCTCTAACCTCTGCCCCGGGGACTCCGCCACCACCACCTCCTCCTCCGCCGCCACCGCCACCACCGATGCCGACTCCTCCTCCGTCGCCTCAGGCGGGCGGCGCGGGAGCGCTATCTCCAGAATTTTTTGCGCTCTTGTTTCTCTTTTTTCTCATCAGCCGACGGAATAGTCCACGAGCGCTTGTTTCGAAATCGCACTAACCGCAGATGAGATTTCCTGGCACAAACCCACGCGCTACCGGCGCATTAATGTGCGCCGGCCTAGCCGCGAATCGTGAAAAACCCGGATACGATTGGGACTAAAATAATTCCCGCTCAGGGCGGCGGCCAATCGGTGCCGCGACCCCTTACCCCGCACATCACCCTTATTTGCCCGCCGCCATCTGAGCATCAAAGAAAACGCGGGCTTCACTGACCAATCGATTTGGATTTTCTGCGAACGCTTTGCTATCGGTCTCGATGGCCATCACTCCACTCCAACCGGATTTCTTAATCGCGGCAAAGAGGCCTGCGTAGTTCGCCGCACCTTTTCCAATCTCCGTATCCACTGGCACCGGTTTTCCGTCGGTCATGACAATTTGTTTATCCTTGAAATGAATGTCGTACACGCGATCGCCGTACTCGCTAAAAATGACCGCAGCATCGAAGCCCGCCGCCGTGATCCAACCCACATCGAGACAAACTCCAATCCGACGATCACGCTTCGCCAACACTGCTTTGACGGTGGCCGGATCACCATACGGCGTGCCGCGGCCGTGATTATGGATCGCAAGCTTGATGTCGTACTCCTTCACCAGTTCCTCGAGATTGTCCCATGCCGCCAGATCCGGCGGTTCAACCATAATCACCTTCATGTCCATCAAGCGGGCAAACTCGAACAGCTTGCGATTCGCTTCCTTGTCGAGACCGCCTTTGTTTACGCCAAACGAATACGCCGTGAGTCCATGCTCCTTCAGTACGGCTTTTTTCCGCAGACTCTCCACCGCCGGTGCCATCGGGTCCAGCTGTGCACCGATGAACTGGATTTTCTTCACTCCGTGTTCCGAGGCAAAAGCGACTACTTGGTCGAACGTCATGTTGCGGCACGTCCAAGTCTGGAGCCCCAATTCAGGACCCGCCGGCGCAGCAACTGAAAGCAACTGGCCCAGGGCAAATAAACAGGCGAGGTGAAGGTAACGGCAAAGTTTCATAAAACGAAATTGACTGATTTTCTTAAGGAAAGAGAGAAATAAATATCAAAGTAACAACAATGATCACGTCGCCAGTTGAGGGAACCACGCGACAGCGCGCCGTGCCCGGTCGGCCACCACCCCATCATGGCCTCTTCACGCACGCTGGTTAAATGTGGGCATAAAAAAGTCCGGTGGCTTGCGCCACCGGACGGGAATTAACCTCACAATCGAAATTAATTTTTCAGCATCGAGACCCGGTAGATTTAGAAATCAATCGAGTTCGTGAGCTCCCAGCCCATGCCTTGGGAAATACGAGCCAACGCGATCGAACCATCAGGCTGCAGCCGCGAAGCGATCAAATGATCCTTTTCGCCCACCGCCTTAAAATTCGCTTGGATGCGCCAATTAAGATTGTGACTCAACTTTCGCGAATAGCCCACCCAGGCGTCAACATGGGTCTCAGTCGAGCTGCGGAACGGTTGATTGACGTCGAGCCCACCGAGCGTGAGAGCCGTGACACCCGCATAGCGTGGATCAGTCGAGTTCACGTTCTTAACTTTCGAGTCGAACTTGTAACCGATGATACGGCCGCCTTCCGTCCGCAGTGCGCCACCGACAAATAACCCTTTGAGGTGGCCACGGTCGAAGGTGTACGTCGAGACTAGGTTCAACCGCCAAGGAGCAACTTCGGGTGCTTCATGCCCTTGTTGATTCAACAACACCGTGAACGGAGCAACAATACTGGAGTTCCACTGGGAACCAACCGTGCCGCCGCCGTTAAACCATTCGCGAACCTGCCCCCCTGGTCCATTCATGAATGCCGTCATGTTACCAATGAATTCCTGGGAAGCCAAATCCACATTATCGTGGCTGGCGCTCACCTTGGTGTAATTCATCGTCAGATTCCAGTTCTTCGACGGTTGGGCCGACAACTCGATTTCAACGCCCTTGGAAAGGTTGTCGACCGTCGTCTGGTGATTACCGAATTGGGAGCCGCCACCTGGAGCTGGACCGTTTTGGTCGGCATAACCGCCAATCATCGAATCACGGAGGTTACCGCTCTTAGCCCCAATCGTTGGATCAATATCAGGTTGCAGATTGAAGCTCCGGAAGTAGCCCGCGGGGAGCGGGATTTTCAACCACGCGTCAACGATCGTCTGGTCGTAAGCCCGTTCCTGCGCGTCGGTCGTAATGCTCGCAGTACTATAACGCCCGGAAGTGGCCGCGGTGTAATCCCAATAGGTGGTGCCGGGGGTTTGTCCGCGGAGACCGTCCTGGAGAGAAGCGGCCCAGGCATAGCCCCAGATGACACCATCAGCGAGGAAGTAGCCGTTGTTCCCAAGACCACCGATATCGTTATTGTTTGTCGAAGCCAGGGTCGCGTTCTTCACCTTGGTCTCAAACCGATTGATTTTAAGTGAGAGCTTTTCATGGAAGGCCGTAACCGTGAAACCGTATTCCGTCGTTGTGCCTGTGGCGTTCGGAATGTGAACACCGCCCAAACTCAGACGCGCCGCGTCGGGTTTGAAGTTCTGTCCCTTGTTAAACATCAGACTGACCGTCATATCACCAGGAAGTTTCGAAACGAGTGACTTCGGCAGGTGATAAACTCCGCCCCACGATTTGCTCGTGCCGGTGACGTCGGAGCGCGAAGCCTGATTATCGTCATAATTCAGACTGGTGAATCCGGTAAACTGATCTTGAGGGGCACCGGTCTCGTAGCTGGTCACCTTGTCTTTGCGATAGCCAAAGGTTGGGACCAAGTCGCCATCCAGCAAGTAGCCCTGCCAGGTGACGCCCGTGGAAATATCGCGGTAGCGGGTCCGGGTCGCGGAGCTCACGAGACTCGGATAATCAGCGGGATTATCGGCCCGCATCCAAGCGATCTGCTGATCCTGCCAACCAATGTAGTTCGCCGGATTGTTGGCTTGGGTGGTGTTGCTCACCGCGCCGGTCTGGGTGTTGGAGCCAACATACGGCGCCGTTGGATCAACATAGTTCGGATCGTTTGGATTCGTCGGCCGATTCCAGCGGGAATTGAAATTCCGGACCGCCTGGCGGCCGGGTGGCTCGATCAATACGAGGTTTGCCAAATTCGCGCCAGCGGCTGACGACTTGTTCGCCAAGCTGCCGCCGAGATAGGAAATCCACTCGAAGCTGCGATTAGAACCAAGGGTGTTGGCCGCATTGCGGTTCGGGGAATTCGAAGTGATGTAGTCCGGAGTCGTGGCAAACTCGGCCCAACTGACCGTGTTTCTCACCAAGCTGTTGGACTCATACAGGCCAGTGAAGATGTGCTTACCAAGAATCTTCGAGAGGCTGGATTTACCAAGAAAATCCTCCGCGCGCAATTCGCCCGTAGGCGTAAACCGGAAGGTATCCCGCACGGTGTGGAACGCATAATTTGGATTCGACGCGGCGTTACCCGCATAGGGGCGGCCGACGTTGGGATTGGCCGAGCCATCCGCATACGTCTGGTTGACGTCGACGCTGATCGCGTAATTTGAACCAGTCATCCATTGATTGGAACCTTGATCGTAGTCCTGATGGTCAAAGGCGAATTGGAACGCGAGGCGGTCATTAAAGAAGCTTTGATCGAGCGCGAAGTTCATCGCGTCCCAGCTCTGCCACTCTTTCTTATTCGGACCATCGAGTAATTTCTTGTAGAAATTGAACAGCGAGGTGTCGGTCAAAGTCGAGTCCGCGTAATATACGCCGCCGGGAATGGGACTGCCGGGATAACCACTGACTGTGCCAACAAAAGAAGCATATTGACTCATCGACGGAATGCCGAATGGCCGGAACACACTGATGCCATTGATCGCGCCACCGACCAAGGCATTGCCGGTGTTAGCTTGAGCGGTGATCGTCTGGATTGGCGTGCCACTTGGATTCGCGGGATTCGCCAGCGTGTTGTTGGACCTCGCGGTGCCTTCGTAATAATTGATGACGTCGGGCCAATAGGAACGGGTCTGGGCCCAGCCGCCTAACTCAAACGTGGCGCTGGAAAGTGCACTCCCCGTTGCCCCGGGCAGCGGCACGCCCGAAGGATTCGCGTTCGTGTTGCTGTACTGATTGATCGTGAGCTTATTCAAACCCGGATTGCCGTAAGCATCTCTGCCGGTCTTGAACCACGGGGTGATCTCGTCGATCGGAGGCGCCGAGCGAGGATTGTTGGAATTCACTTTGCCCGTCTCGTACTTCGCGCGGAATGAAGTGTGGCTGTCCTCACCGAAAAGCTTCGGGTCCAGTCGCAGGGCACCATAGTAACGCTTGCTGCTGTTGAACGCGGGCTTTTGCTCATACTTCTCATCGTCCACCACGGCGGCCACGCGAATCGCGAGAACATCCTTGATCAGGCTCTGGTTCAGGCTGACCGAATTTCGCAGCGAACCAAATTGGCCGACCCGATTCTCCACGTTGTAAGCGGTCTTGAACGACGCGTCATTGACGCTGGTGTTTACGATACCAGCAGGGCTGCCGGTGCCGAAAAGAATCGAATTTGGCCCGCGCTGCAAATCGACGCGGCCCACATTGAAGCCATCCCAGGGAATATCCGTCAGGAAATAATCACGGGTGTTGTCCGCTTGATCCAAGCCACGAACCCGGGTGGTCGAGCTGACGGTGTTTTCCGAATAGATCGCCCCGCCGGCCATGCCGGAGAAGTTACCCCGGATACCCGCCACTTCGGTGCTGGGCGTGTAAACCAGCAAATCATTGGAATTCTTCGAACCGGTGTCCTGAAGAAATTGTTTTGTCACCACGGAAATCGCCGAAGCGATATCCCGCAATTCGGTCCGAACGCGCGTGCCGGCCAGAGATTCTTTCGCCGCGTAACCCTGGTCGGTGTCGGCTTCGACAATGAACGGGGACAGGGTGATCGTTTCTTCATCAGCCGGCTTGGCAGCAGCAGGAGCTGCGGTGGTTTGCGCCGACAGGCGCCCCACGGACATTAAACACAACGCGGAGGAAAGCGCGAACGCTCCGGCCCGCGAATACAATCGATTCATGGTTGTTAGGGTTAGGGTTTGAACTGACAAACTATTCACTGAATCTCGTTCCTCGGGCCGGCACTGGATCCGGTTTTTCGAGTAAAGAGACTATATCGAATCAGAAAGCGGTTTGATATGAGTTCGGGCGTGATCGGATTAAGTCCCATTCAAAATTTCCGCGCATCTCGATCACCCGAAAAATCGCAACGGCTGCGCCTGCCTGCGGAATTTCGCGGCGCCCTCATCCCGCTTTTTCTATCTCAAATCCGTCGCACGATTCCGGCAGAAAAATCAGGCCAAGCATCAAGCGACCGCACAGGCGTTCGCGGGAGTCTGACAGTTTCGATTGCGGTATCTTCCCGGCGTATCTCCCGTGATCCGTTTAAACACGACGCACATATATTCGACGTGCACGAAGCCGGTCTGCTCAGCGATTTCCTTCAGCGGCAAATTTGTTTCAGAAAGTAACTGGCTGATTTTGGCGACCTGCGCCTGCCGAATTTCCACCTGCGGCGAGCGCCCGAGATAACGCCGAAATTTATTCTCCAACTGACTGCGGGACATGAAGGCGTGGCTGAGCACCTGATCGACCGTAATCCCTTTGCAGGCATGTTCCCGGATGTAGTTGAGCGCGGTCGCGACATTCTTGTCCCTCAGGGCCAGAACGTCGGTTGATTTTCGAGTGATAACTCCGCCCGGTTCGATGCGCAGATCAATCACACTTTTCTTCTCCACTTCCAATAATTGCTCCAAGTGTTCCGCCGCCTGGCGCCCCGCTTCAAATCCGTCGATCACCACACTGGAGATCGAGGGATCGGCCAACTCACACCGCATCGCATCATTGTTCACCCCGAGCACCGCCACCTGCGCCGGGATTTGCAGGCCCGCCAATCGGGCGGCGCGAACCACTTGGTGCGCGCGCAGGTCGTTACAGGCCATGATCGCGGTCTCGTCGGGCAAACTGCGCAACCACGCCGCTAAAAACGTCGTTTGTTTTGCATCCCAGGACGGCGAAAAATCAACGGGTTGCTCAACATCGAAAATATCACAGCGGTGTCCCGCCAGTTCCAACGCCTCCACAAACCCGTCCCGGCGCTCCTTCGACCAGCGTTGGTTGTCGAAGCCGCAAAAAGCGTAACGCTTGAATTTGCGCTCCATAAAATACTCGGCGCCGACGTGTCCGATCGCCACGTTGTCGGGCCGAATCTTGGAAATTCCCGGCACCGACGGCGCGTCGCTTAAATCAACCAGTGGCAGATGCAACTTCAGACAAAGTTGCGCGAGCTCCGGCGTGGTATTGCAGCTAATGACGCCGCTCCATTTCCGGCTTCTCACCCAGCGAAGATCGATGTCGGCTCCGGCCTCGTCCTGCAGTGAAACCATCCATGGCCGGCGCGCCCGTTGGTAATGCACAATTCCCTTAAGCAACGCGGCAGATTCCTCACACCGAGCCGGCAGCAAAAGTAAGACTTGAGGATTCAACGGATGCATTGCGCAATGAGGGTTAAATTGGTGTTAGCGGCGCGTGAAAGCCACCCGCCCATCCACCAGAAAAAACAATGTGAAGATCATGAGAAGTGGGGTCGACAGGCCGCCGAACGTTCAGCGATTCTAGCTCTATAACACCATCCGCGCACAGACTACTTCACGCGTCATTGCGGGCCATCAGCGTAGACTCACGCGGGCCCAGCTCACCAAGTAGACACTGGCCAAGCAGCAGATCGGGTGATCTTCGCACCGACGAATTCTGCACCCGCGCGCAGAGATAGTGTTCTAGAATTTATTTTTCCGACGATCTCAGATCAACGGCAATTAAGATTTTGATTTTTTTTGCATCTGAGCGGTCGGGGCGATTGCCCTCAATCGCCTTGCGCGGACCGAGGGCCATTGAGGGCAATGGCCCCTGCCCCTAAAGTCCATTTTTCAGTAGCCGTTGGTATCAGACACTTGGGAAACCTGAAAACTCTCCGGGCCCATTTCGGTTTTCGTCATCCGGAATATAATTCTAAAATTTATTCCGCCATGCAGTGGACGGTGCTAAACCAATCCGAACCGCGATCACGGCGATCGTAAGCGCTCGCCCCGGTTCCACTCCGAGAGCGTCAGTGTTTAAATTCTACAGGTGCACCAGCTCTGCGCACGTACGATTAAGCCACGCGACTGACTGCGCAATTTCCGGCGACGAGTTCTCCCAATTGAATTCATATTCGACGCAAATTGCGCCTTTGAATTTCTGCCGCTGCAATTCGGCGAGCATACCTCGCGCATTGCTGATCCCGGTGCCCCACGGCACGTCGTGCGCGTTAAGTCCGGGTTCGTTGAGGTCCTTAAAATGCAAGGCAATCACTCGTCCCTCCAATTTCCGGAGACACTCCACCGGATCAAGGCCCGAACGAACCCAGTGGCCCACGTCGGCGCAGGCCCCGAGCAACGGACTGCGGCCTTTCACTGCGGCCGCAACCATCTCGGGCTGCCAATAAAAATTCTTCGGACCGGGGTGATTATGAATTGCGACCTTGATCTGATATTCCACCGCGAGTTTTTCCACGACGTCCATCACGGGGCCCAGTTCCGCCAAGTTGCCGTGAA
>JANYFP010000433.1 GCA_025362555.1 Verrucomicrobiota bacterium | reverse complement strand
CAAGGAGTGGGAGAAAGCGTTTCATGCTGGAGGTAGCGAGTATTGGGCGAGTGTTTTTCGGATTTTAACGCGGAGGACGCGGAGCGCGCGGAGGCGAGAACGAGGCGGAGAAATGAGCCGTGAAATAAGGTTAGGGCGATTTGAGATGAACTATCCTGAGGCTTCGCGTCCTCCGCATTAAATTCGGGGAGTGGGAGAATGCGTAGATCCAGATACGAGGCCGTGGACTGTGCGGTGGCGATTGCTTTTGTTTCGGATTTTAACGCGGAGGTTTGAAGGCGGGGCTGGGCTCGGGCGGCGAAATAGTGGCCAGGAATTACTTTTGCGGGAGTGAGCTCGGATGGAGATTGGGGGCGTGGTTTGAAATACGCTCAACTCCGTCGATGAGTTTGCTGACGTTAAAGTTAATCAATAGGCCCAACTGCAGCTTAGACAGGCGCAAATAGGTCAGCAATTGCGCACTGAATAGTGGAATCATTTTTTCGACCGCTTTTAGCTCAATAACGACGCGTTCGTCGGCGAGGATGTCAATTCGGTAGCCGGTATCGATACTGATTCCTTTGTAGAGGATCGGCATGAGTTTTTGCCGGCTATGCGGGATTTGGCGGAGAGTGAGCTCGTGCGCGTAAGCTCCTTCGTAAGCAGACTCGAGTAGTCCCGGCCCAAGTTCCCGATGAACTTCGATGGCTGCCCCAATGAGTTCATGCGACAGATCGTTGATTGATTTTGAATTCATGGGCGGAAATGGGTGGGGCTTCTGTCGTAATATGCTTGGTGAAGGCTACGCGGGAAATGGTTAGAATTTAAATGTAAAGGCGCGAAGGACGTGAAGCGCGTTAAGGCAATAGGGAGTCAAGACGTGTGCGGTAAAATAATTGTCGGTTGTTTGCTCCGGTCTATCTTGCTGCTCCGCGCTCTCCGCGTCCTTCGCGTTAAATTCTGAAGATTCGGGGGAGTTGGTTGAGAGTGCGTCGATTTAAAGACGGGATCGTGGACCTTGCAGTGGTGAGTTAATTTAGTTTCGGATTTCAACGCGGAGGGCGCGGAGGTTTAGAGGAGGCGGAGCTGTGTGCGGTGAAATCGTGTCAGGTCGGTTTGATTTGTTGGGATGCCGCTCGCTTCTTGATGAAGCCGACGAGGTGAATGCTGAATTGCACGACGAGGCCGAGGCCCATCAAAATGCACGAAACATACGGGAGCACCCAGCTGGGGTTGCGCACGACTTGCAGGATCGTGGTGTTGTCTCCCACGAAACTGGCTTGATAGAACGTGAGGCCGGCGTAACGCAGCGGGTTGTTCATGTAGATCAGCACTTCGCGATCATCATGGGTGTTTTCGTTTAGCAGGCGGATTCGGCTGGCGAAATTTTTCGGGATGTCGGTGCCGGCGTATTTCTCGTGGGTGAATTTGAGCAGCGTGAGGGAAAACGGCCGGTAAAAGCGTTTGAAGCGCAGGGCAATTTGCCAGGTGCGTCCCTGATAAGTGAAACTTTGCGGTGCGCCGAGCAGCGGTGAAACCAGCCAGGTGCCGAGAGTGCCCTCGGTGCCGATGAGCTCGATGTTGGCGGCGGGCGCGTTGCGTTCGTCCTGTTTGTAAGTGAGCCGAAGCGGAATCACCGCGACGCGCGGACCGATGCCGGCGGTGGCCAGGGCAGGTGCGGCGTTCGGGGATTGGTCCCGCATCTGCAGCATCGCGTTGGCGTACGAGTCGCGGATGCGGACTTGAAAGGGAAGTTTGGGATGTTGGATCGTTCCGCCGTCGGTGATCACGGCTTCGGGGATGGCGACGACTTCGTTGAATTTGGCCTCGGTGGTGTCGAGCAGCACGAGTTCGGTAATGCGGTCGCTTTCGGAATAGAATTGGGCTTCGCCTTCGCTGATCTTCATCTGGCTTTCAGATTGCAGCAGGCCGGTGAGCAATTCGCCAATGAGGAGGAGAATCACGCCGATGTGCGTCAGTTGAATGCCGGCTTTTTTCCATTCGAGTTTGAAGCGATAGAGGTGGGCCGCGATGAGATTGATCAGCAAAAGACCGCCGAGAAAGTAGCCGCCGGGGAAGAGGGGCGCGGGAATATCGGTGCCGGGAATTTTCCCGAGGACAAAGAAAGCATGGAAGAATTTTTCCTGCACGCCCCAGATGCCCAGCTCCACCTGGGAGAGCGTGGCCCAGAAGATAAGGATGATCGAGAGTGCGAGCAGTACCACGGTCAGTTTGAGCGAGACGAAGAAGTCGCGGAATTGGCGGGAAATAGGAGTCATGCTGAGCGGTGAGAGGGTTTTTGCGGTGGAGCCTTTTGCTCACGAACGTAGTGTTGGCGGGCGGCGGGAATTTGGCAGCGCCTTGAGGTCAAGTCGCTCCACCTGGGGAATCGGAGTTGATCACTATTTTTCTGGATTGGTGGGTCGGCTCAGCGGGACTTGATCGTGTGAAGGAATTCGAGGAAGGCTGGTTTTTCCTGGGTGACGAGGGTGTCGGGCCCCATGAGTTTGAAGAACCAGGTGTCACTGCCGTGGGGCACGACGGCGCCGAGGATGCGCGTGGATTTTCCGCCAGCGGTGCCGATGAAATCGACCACGGTGAGATGGAGTTCGCCGGTGTCGAGGTGGACGGCGTTGGCGTCCAATTCATTTTCGGCGATCGGGGTGAGTCCGAGTTGGCCGCGCCAGCGGTTGAGGTTGGCGAGCAGCCCGCCGGTGGAACCCGGGAAGGCGGTGATGGAGAGATCGGCTTCGGTGCCGTCACCTTTGACGGTGAAGCTGCCTTTGCGCATCGGGCCGGTCGCTTTGGCGATCCAACTGGCGGGGGCGGTCCAGGTTAGAGATTCGCCGGAAGCGGTCGGGACGGCGGTGTTGGCCATCGATTGATCGCCGGGGGAACGTTGATTCGCCATCGGGCCCGAGGCTGCGGGGTCGGCGGCAGGCAGGCCGGGCATCGCGGCGGGGGCGGGATCTTTTGGGGCGCGGTAGGTGGCGATTTCACGATCCTTGCAGCCAATCAGCAGGAATGCGGCGAGGGCGATAAAGAGGAGCGGGCGTGGAGGCATGGGATCAATTCACTCTAGCGATCTTTGGCCAACCGCAACCCAAACTAAAGGCG
>JANYFP010000428.1 GCA_025362555.1 Verrucomicrobiota bacterium | reverse complement strand
CAAGCGGGTCGAGCGCGAGGTGAAAGCCTTGTTTGCCACCTTGGTGAAGGAACGCGGTTATACCGAGGAAACTTCCGCGGGTTCAGGCAACGTTTCTTTGGGGGACAACGAGGTATTTCGCTATTGGACGAACACTGATCGCAAGGACCCGGATTATTTTATGCTCCGGATTAGTCAGGGGCCCCAGTCGCTCGTGGATGAAAGCTCATACGCCGGAAAGTTTCCCACCGAAGTCACGGAGAGCCGCAGGCCCCAAATCCGGGAAATCAGGGGCAAGGGAAAGACCGAGGACTCCTACATACGGGAGAATGGGCGCTTCAAGAACGGGAAGCTGGCGAACGGCACCCGGCGTTATCACGGCTACGGAAGTTTTTTTGACGGCGTCTGGTATAGCCCGGAGTGGAATCGCGAAGGGGTGTCCTACGAGGTCGTCTTTCGTCCAGCCACCAGTCCCGAAATCATCTACGGCCATTTCAACGACGCCGGCGACATGTCCACCTTTGTGCCGGATCTCCGTTATTGCGAGAAGGGAACGATGACGCTCAAGCCCGATGTTCCGAAGTGGCTCGTTGTTGCCCTTCCCGTGCACCAGAAGGAAGTCACGGACGATAAAGCCGCATCCGAAGCGGTCGCCAGGTACAATAAAGAAATGCTGGCACAGAATCGACCGCACGAAGACGACGAGAGTGATCACTCGACTCAGCGCCGCTCTTCGTCCACGCCCTCCGCGCCAGTGCATCAGACGATCGTCCAGCGTTGCATCACGTGCGGGGGAACGGGCTGGGTGACCACGCACGACAGCTTTGGTAGCCACCGCGAACAATGCAGTGAGTGCCGCGGTACGGGCAAGGTTAGCACCGTTTGGTAAGCGCTGCACACGAGCCCGCCCACACGTGGTGGTGCGTGATCTTGCCGCCATCGGCCCTGCGGAAAATTGTCCGCGAACAAATGCCCAGCCGTTCGGCAACCGATTTGGCTTTGCTGAGTTTGCGGCCCCTACCCCGTCGCGTTGCGACTCCTGTGCAGTGAGTGATTTTTTTGTTGTCGTCATGGCAGCAATCTCACGCGAATCGCGGCGCGGAAACAATCGCGCGGCTCTACCCTAAATGCGGCAGGCCACCTACCGTAAAAAGGGTACCCGGGCAGCCATTTTATACCAATCGCCTCAAGCTTCTGCACTTTACCCCAAGGTCGCCAAGACCGCGAAGCTCGATCCTGCGAAGAGTGATTCCTTAGCGTGCTTTGCGACCTTGGGGTAAAAGCATTGGACGTTTGGTCTTAGCCAGCAGCAGATGATTTAATTCTTGCTTAATTAAGTTTTAACTTAATCTTTAGCGGCATGCAAAGCCTTCTTGCCATCGCCGACCCGACGCGGCGGCGCATTGTTGAACTGCTCGCCGTGCGCGAGCGGACGGCGGGCCAGCTCGTCGAGGAATTCGACCTGAGCGCCCCGGCGATTTCCCAGCACTTGAACATCCTCCGCGAAGCCGGCCTCGTCACCACCCGCGCCGATGGCCAGTCACGCATCCAATCACTCAACCCCGAGGGGCTCGACGAACTCGGGGACTGGCTGGAGAAAACCCGCGCAGTCTGGTCGCGCCGGCTCGACGCCCTCGAACGGGAGTTGCGCGCCGAAGACGAGTCCAACGCCCGGAAAACAAAAAAGAAAACTTCCTCATGAAATCCAACAACGAATACGGCAAATTCACCGGCCCGGCCGAAGTGCGGATCGTGCGCACCCTGCCCGGCCCCATCGAACGCATCTGGGAATATCTCACCGATCCGGAAAAGCGCGCGCGCTGGTTCTGCGGCGGCATGCTCGAGCAAAAGCCAGGCGGCAAAGTCGAGTTTGCCATGGTGCACAAAAACATCGCCCCCGACGAAACGCCGCCCGCGAAATACGCCAAAGTGCAAGATCCCGGCGTGACCTTCGATGGGCGCGTGCTTCAGTGCGAACCGCCACGGCTGCTCGTGTATACGTTCGGCAGCGAAGATTCGATCGTGACCTTCGAACTGACGCCGCAAGGCCAGCAGGTGTTACTTGTCCTCACCCACCGCACCCGCGGCGCCGAAGAGCAGGCCGAGCTCAACAACTACGCGTCGGGCTGGCACACGCACCTCACTCATCTCGTGGCTCTAATCGAAGGCACTCCCCGACCCCCGTTCTGGGCGATGCATGCGAAGCTTGTAGTCGACTACGAAAAACTCCGGAACGCCGCGCCGCAGAGCTAATCATCCATCGAAGCCGAGGTGCCCTCCGCTTAAGTGATAAGTGATAAGGGCCAAGTAACAAGGAGATCAGGAGCAGAGAAGCCCTCCGAAGCAACCTGATGCTTCACGTCAGAGTCAACCAAGGCCACGGCCTTGTCCGCCACCACCTAGTCCGGAATCCACCGGCTCAATCGTCAGAATAATGTCCTCTCTCCCATGAAAAATAAAATCATTCAAAATCCAACTATCGTCTCCCCTGAAAAATGGCTCGCGGCCCGCCGCGAATTCCTGCGTGAAGAAAAAGAGTACACCCAAATGCGCGACCGGCTCACGGCCCGGCGCCGCGAACTGCCGTGGGTGAAAGTCGACCAGGCTTACACCTTCGAATCACCCGGCGGTCGCGTGTCGCTGGCGGACTTGTTCGAAGGTCGCAGCCAGCTCGTCGTTTATCATTTCATGTTCGGTCCCGGCTGGGAAGTCGGTTGCAAGAGTTGCTCCTATGTGTCCGATCATCTCGCTCCCACCGTGGTGCACCTGCAGGCGCGCGACGTGGCGTTCGCAGCCATTTCTCACGCACCGCTCGCGGAACTTGCGCCGTTCAAAAAACGGATGGGGTGGGCGTTCAACTGGGTCTCCTCCCACGGCAGTGATTTCAACCGCGACTACCATGTCTCCTTCACCGCCGAGGAAATGGCACGGGGCCAGGTCGACTATAACTACCGACTCATGGACTTTCCCTTGGAAGAGGCGCCGGGGTTGAGCGTCTTTGCCAAGGACGCCAACGGTGACGTCTATCATACTTATTCGACCTACGGCCGCGGCGTCGAACAATTGATCGGCACCTATACGGTGCTTGATCTCGTGCCGAAGGGTCGCGACGAAGATCCCGCCGCGACGATGAGTTGGGTGCGCTATCACGACAGTTACGGTCAAACCGCCGATGCCGTCGCAACGCACTGAGTTTTCCCGCCGCGCTGTCCGCTGGCTGGGGCCTGCAGCTTTGCTCGCACTCACGCCCAAATGCCTGCTGTGCGTGCTTGCTTATGCCGGCCTCGGCACGGCGCTCGGACTGACCGGCCCGGAGCTGTGCGGCGCGGCGGCGGAATCGCCGGCTTCGTGGGTGGCCTCGCTCACGTGGCTCGGCGGCGTCGGCGGACTGGGCGCATTCGGATTATTCGTGACCTGTCGGCGCGTGCGATCCGCCCCGACCGCCAAATCGAACGCCCAGTAAACCGAGCGACCGAAGCCAGCGCGTAATGGCAGGCCTCCGTGCCTGCCGGTCTGACATGACCAAGCTCGGCAGGCAGGGACGCCTGCCGCTACTTTGACGGAATAAACTTCAGACGTCGGGTAGACCTAGAAAACTCAGATGCGAAACCGCTAATCTAGGCTCATTGACGCTCATCAAGAAATTCAAAAAAACTGGGCCAAAAAGTGGTTCACCTGATCGGTGAACAAAAGTCCCTGAACGAAAGCCAAGGATTGCCTGCATTAGCGCTGATCAGCGAAAAAGACAAAAAAGGGGCAGGCCGATACTTTTCAATCTGGTCTCCACCGCGATGCGGACGCCGCCCGCACTGAGCAGGACGAAATCAACGTGTTCCCCTTCATCACCGGGTGCATTCCTTACGCGCACGGCACCAGTAGGGACGGTGCCGTTGCCCACTGCGGTGTTCTCTGCCCAGATCACTTAGGGTAAAATCCTCAAACGCGCCCCGCCCGTTTGACTGTCGAAAGTTGTTGGCTTCGCTTTCTCCGCAGCGGGTCCGAACGATTCGGAATTTCTGTCAACTAACCCCTTCAATCGTATGGCCACGCCAATTTCCGAGGTGATTGATTTCGTGCAGCGAGAGATTCGCGCCGATCGAACGGTAGGCCGCCACCTATTCCTGGCGCTATCACCCTTGGATGCTCAGCGTATCGGCGAATTAAACTTGGTTGGTTGGGCAAAACCCATTTGCTGCAATCGTCCCGCCGTACACCCCATCCTCAACGCCTTCGAGGAAACTGCGGCGAAATACGGCGTCAATTTGCAGCTCAACGCCCACGTCAGAACCTGGCTGACCAAAATCGCCGAATCGCAGAATATTCCAGGCCCCCTCTCCACCATCGGCTCGCGCTTGGTGAACAGCAAAACCCTCACCGCCTACGCCCAGCAGTGCTCGCCCCTCGAATTCGGAGGGGATCTCGGCCTGGCGCGATTTTATGAGCATACTCCAGGATTGGCGAAACGCATCGCACCCACTTGGGGACAGGCCTTGGGGTGCACCGAAGCGGACGAACGCCACTATAAAATACAGCGCCAGCGGTCCAAAGAGAAAATCCGCAGCGCCAATACTCAATTCACCGTGATGTGCGGCTGGCCCGGTAGCGGGCGACTCGCTTTTGCGCAAAAAATCTGGCTGGCCTCGGTGAATGCACGCGAACGCTTCGGCTACATCGATCTGTGCGATCGCGCGAGTCGGGGCGGCCGGTTTTCCGAAGCGAAACAGGACGCCTTGCGCAGCCTCCTGAGAAATAAATCCACCACCGTTTATCTCGACCTGACCTCGTACCCTGGACCGGACTCGTGCGCCAATGATGCCGTCGTTTCGACCCTTGAATCGTGGTATCCGTTGGACCTGCTGTGGATTTCAGGTGCGTTCGCGCGATCCGTGGGCGGGCGCCGGTTGTTTGGACCCGCGACCCGCGTGACGCCAACCTGGATTCAATTGCAGGATATCCCAAAAGCGCTGGGGCCGGCAGAAAATTATTATGGAGAATCACTGACGATCAGGGAACTTTGCCGAGATTGGGGCATGCCGGGAAATAGCGACCCGCTGAGATTGGGAGGATTTTCCCGCTCTGAACCTTTCGGACACGCCGCGACCGGCAATCTTCGCGTACTGGTGGCCAGCGATTTCACGCGCGTGAAGGCATTCGTCGAGTGCCTGGCCCGCAACACCGGGCGGCCCGTCCTGCATATTGGGCTGAGCGATCTGGAAGTTGATCCAACTGTGGTGAGAAAATTCACGCTGCGCCATCGCTTGGGCATTATCTTGATCAGCGATCTGCTCCAAGCTCCCTTGGAAATACTCCATACTTCAGACGTGACGGATGGGATTCGCCTCCGGATTTCTGAGGAACGACTCGACTGCGCTTTCACGCGAAGACTCAACGACTATTCGTCATCGAATATCTGGTCACCCGGGATCGAGCCAATCCTGGACTCCCGTCAGTTGGCCGGACTTTGGGTCTTCGGGATGCTCCCCTTGCCCGCGAGCGTTGCCCCGGATGAATTTTTGCTCAATGCGAAGGACGAAATCGACGTTGAAGCCCTGATTGCGGTTTTCGCAGGTTCAGCGCAAGGACGAGTCAGGACGCTCTTCAAGCACTGGAACTATTTTCAATACCTTCCAAAGCAGAGTGAATCGGTTAATGCGTACGGCAAAGTTGAATACACCGGTGCAATTCACACCGAACCGGCAGTTGCCGATCCACTCCCTCAATCACCGTAGAGACGATTGCCTTCAAAAGCCGGAAGAAAGTGGGGCGGAGAAAATCACTCCGGTGATTTGATCGAAGCAACGGGTCATCGCGAAACCCAGTAAAATCGAAAGACGTGAATCTCTACACTGAAAAAACAATTCAAAACCCGGACTAACCTTGCACCGGCTTCCACCAGCACCGAGCCCATCGCGACTGATTAATCCTAAATTCAGTAGTCAGTTAACCGCTGATTTTCACTAATCGGCGCTAATGCAGGCCATACTTGCTTTCGTTCAGCGAGTTTTGTTCACCGATCAGTTGAACTACTTTTTGGTCCAGTGCTTTTTGAATTTATTGATGAGCGTCAATTAGCGTAGATGAGCGATTTCTCATCTGAGTTTTCTAGGTTAATCTGATCACAAAATTCATTCTAAGGAACCGCCTGGAGCTCCGTTGTAGGTGAGTGAAAGCACTCGTCATCGTTTTACTCCTCGGGATCGCAGCCCACTCTGCGGTTGCGGCTCCACTTGGGCCGTTGATCGATGACACGATCACGCGGCGCATCCGCTCCTACTTGGCGCACAATCTTGCGTCGATAACACCAATCACCGCCACGCTGCTCCCGATAGCAGTGGAACCACGCTACCCGCCACCACCGGTGCTCCGCGCGAAATCATATTACTGGGGCGACTGCGGTGGAGGCCGGGCCACCAATGACACTTTCGAACCGCGCCTCACGAAGCTTCCTGCCGACCCCACCTTGATCCTGGCAGACGGTTACCTCAAGTGCCGGCTGATCAAAGCGACCACGTTTGAAGCCAGGGTTCCGATCGCACTCTATCCCGACGGATACTTCGGTGACCTTGAATATGAAGGCCGGCTCATCTCAGATCGAGTCGAGCTTTCCACCGAAGCAGAACTCAAACAATTATTCGAACTGTTGGTCCGAGCCGCAAAGGAACCCGACGACTGGGAAATGGAATTTTACGTGGAGAACGGGCTCGAGCCAAAATTATCCGACTTCAGAAATGAATCCTGTTTCATCCCGGAACTTTTGTTTGAATTTGTCGGAGAAACGGTCGTCAGAATCGAAATTAACCTGACCACCGAACGACTGCTCATTCAAGCCGGCGACCGATGGGAGTGTTACACGCTCGATTGGCGGTGCGCCACAGCACTCAGCAAAATAATCGGGACCGAACAAACTAGGTTACGGCAAACACCGGACTAATACCGACTGCTCTTAAGATTTAGACTTTTGCTGGACAATGGAGTTGTCGGGGAGATTGCCCTCAATCGCCCTGTGCACCCCGAGGGCCGTTGAGGGCAACGGCCCCTACCTAAAGTCTGACTTTCAATCGCCAGTGGTATAAACACAGCGACAGAAGTCAGTGCATAGCGGCAGTCGTACGACCGACCCGCAGCACGCCCTCTTGGCCTACAACAGCCGGAATCGCCGGAAAACTGAAAAATGCCCGAGGGGCAGAGAGCCTACTTACGAGTAAACTTCACCGCCGTCACGCGGCCCCCACCCAGCGTTAATCCGGCGATCTTACCGGCCGCATCGCGGAAGTATTTCACCTCGGGGGCAAACCACAATTCGCTCGAAAACTGATCTCTGATCGTCGGACTCAGGGCGAACTCGCCATGATGCGCATGGACCCCGCGCAACTTTCCGTCGCGAACGAATAGAGTGTACTGCGTCTCCAATTCTTCACTCCAATAACTTCCGACATACTGGCTCAAATCCGACTCGACCGGTCCAGCCGAAGCCCCGCGCTCTCCTTCATTCACCGCCCCGGGCTGGGTAATTTTCACTCTCATGCCGGCGGCACCCTGCGGTAAAAATTCAATCTCGGCCTGAAGCTCCCGCAGATAAAATTGCGCCGGCCCGATCGGACGCAATTCCAGCGGCGGTTTGATCGGCCCCGCCGCCCACAACTTGCCATTTTCAACCACGAGTTGAATCGACTGGCCGATTTGCGGCAGTGGATAATTTCCGACAAATTTCTCCAGTTCCTTTGGCTCGAGGGTGATGAATTTCCGGTCAACTGTGGCCGGCTTTGCTTCGACTGGCGACATCTGATCGTAAAGGCAAACTGCGGCTACCGCTCTCGCCACCGCGTAGGGATTAAAATCCCCCTGATTGCCCACCACTGCAACGCCCCATTGCTGGCCGGGAAACCACAAGACCTCGCTGCGATACCCCGCGTCTGCGCCCCCATGCGAAATCGTGTGCAATCCCCGATAATCCCCCAGTGCCACTCCCAGCCCATAGTCGATCTTTTTACCATCCTTCAGCACGCAGGATTCTTGCAGCAGCGCCACCGCAGCGGGACCGCCGACCTTTCCACTGCGGAAATTATCCAACCATTCCACGAGATCACCGGCCGTCGTGAAAAGACTCGTCGCCCCGACATTGGCGTAATTGAGCGGAGCAGCAGCGTAGCCACTTCCGCTCTTATTATAGGAATAGGCGCGCCCTGGCACTAATTGCGTCAAGTCCTGATGGAAATGCGTGTGCGCCATCCCCAGCGGCACAAAAATCCGCTCGGCGCAAAATTGCGGAAACGGTTTTCCGGATACGCGGGTCACGATTTCAGCCAGCAAGGTAAAGCCTCCGTTCGAATAATTGTGCATCGAGCCGGGCGGGAAATTCAACTCCTTTTGCCGAAACAGCAGCCGGAGAATCTGGTCCTGCGTAATGACGTCCTGTAAATTCCAACCCGCCAGCGCGAGCGTTTGCCATTGGTCGCGGATGCCGCTGGTGTGCTGAAGAAGATTCCGAATCGTGATTTTGGCCCCGTAATCGGGCAGCTCCGGCAAGACTTTATGAATATCGTCATCGATGGACAACTTGCCTTCAGCTTCGAGCAGAACCACCGCCATCGCCGTGAATTGTTTGGAAACAGAGGCGACATGGAAAACCGTCTCGGGCTTGACCGGCACGCCGTACTCAAGATTTGCGAGGCCGTAACCTTTCTCAAATACGACCTTCCCTTTTTCAATGATGGCCACACCGGCTCCAGGCGAATCCGGCGTAACCCACTCCTTCATGATGGCATCCACCAAACTCATCAGGGCGGGCGGCGGCGCGTGGACGTCCGCTCCTTGTTGCGCCAAAAATTCCGCCACCTGCTTTTGCCCCCAGAGTCGCGCCGCGAGATAGGGGGTCAGCCCGTCCTGCGTGCGGGCCTGAAGGTTAAAACCCCGTCCGATCAATTCCTTCAACGCCCCCAGATCGCCAGTCTGCGCCACTGCCACGAGACGCTTCGCCTTAAGATTCTCATCCATCAGCCGGCAGGCAAAACCCCACGATCCGGAAATATTTTGCACCTTCAATCGCAGAGTGTTTTTCCCGGCTTTCAGCTGGACCGCCACGATGTCCTCATCCAACTGCACCGGACGTGGCGCCCATTTCTCATGCACCAGGGTTCCATTCAGCCAGACCTTGACGGCATCGTCACTCCCGACTCCCAGCAAAGCTTCCGTGTCCGAGGGGACTTCAAAATCCGTCGCCGCATAAGCGATCTCAAAATTATCCTTCCGCTCTGCCGTGTTCAGTGAAATCTGATCGGCCACGGGATCAACCGCCCGCCATTCCCGCTCGACGCCATTAACGGAAACCTTGCGGCCGGCCTGCGGGTCGATTCTCCCCTCGCCGCCTTGTGCGATCAATAAATCCGTGGCAAAAGCCTTTTTCTGCGCGACTTCATCCGGTGACTCGGAATGCCCGACTGGCAGCACCGGAATCGGACTCAACACCAGCCAGTTGAACGGAACTGGCGCCACCAGACTACTCTTTGAATCGGCCCACGCGGGACCACCAGTCGACAGAAACAGCAACACAAGGAGAGTGAAGAATCCGGCAGCTTTCATGCGAGGGGGGAGCTATAAGAGTTGAGTAAACCAAGTTAAACGAACCAACCGTGACACAAACGCAGCCCGAGAATGATCCGTCCCAGCCGGCTGCAATCCCGACCGGTCACACCTCGATCGAAAACACGCCAACCCAAACCTTGGATAATTGCAACCGCCGGCTTGACGACAGATTTCGAGTGGCGCGGGCGAGGCGGGACAGCTCACCGCCAGCGTCAAAGCAGGCGGCCCTGCCCGGATTTCCCGACCACTGAACCGGCTGAATTGTTCGGACGCCAAAATCTACCGATCAAATCCGTCGCAGCTCGAAACACGGAGGATTTCTGCACGCTGCTCGACAAAGCATTGCCTCGCCCACGTCCGATCCTCTATTTCTTGCCGTGTGGCGGCACCCCTAAAAAATTCGACTGAAATCCTCGGGATTTGGGCGGCGATGGAAGATTCGATCCGGCATTACACAGCCGAGCGCCGCCAGCGGGTCCCCCTTTTTTGTGCGAGGTATTACAATTGGAAGAGCATGGGGAAAATCCATGCCGAGTCGATCAAGGAGGACTTCATCACCAACCCCCTCAACCTCCTCTGGGTGATTCCCCATGCACTCCTGAAAAGCGGAGCCGAGTGGAGTCGCAAGCTGGGTTGGATCGCTCCCGGCGAATGGCTGAAACTCATTCCCGCGAAATTCAAAACCGGTTCACAAAAGAAAATCGAATGGCTACTGCTCACCGAACTGCTGGAGCTGCCCTTTGATCATGGAAGCTGGCAGTCACACGCTGACGCCCTCGCCGAGGAATTTTATCGCAATCCCAAATTGGCGGCGCTGCGAGGGCAGCCGGAGTGGGATTCGCTGCTGCATACGAGCCCCCGGCTTTGGCGCAACGAACTCCTGGCGGATGCCGCCGAACGTTCTGCCGCCGCTGATTTGGCGAGTGGAGGTGCCACGCTGCTGGCGGGCTGGTGCTTTCTGGGGAAAGCGGCGTTAAGTGTATTCGGGATGGGTGAGCAATATGCCCGCCGTTCCGCGCACACAGAAGCGGTGGAAAGCTTCTCGCTGGGCTCGTTTCATTTCGGGCCCAAAGTAGATCACCGACTGGGCAGTATCTATTATGATATCTTCCCCGTTAATCCCACCGCAGCGCAAATTTGGTTTGGAACGGCGGTGGTCATGGTGGGGGTTGCGTTCCTGAGTCTGGTGCTGCATGCCTTG
>JANYFP010000406.1 GCA_025362555.1 Verrucomicrobiota bacterium | reverse complement strand
GGGCACCCCCGCCCACAAACAGACCAGTGGCTGCTGCGGGGCGTTGATCTGAATTGCTGCGCTTACGGCAGCTTCGCTTGGATGATTTTGCTGACGGCACCGAAATCGATGAGTGCGGCTTCGGGGCGTTGCTTGAGTGCGCCGATGACCTTGCCCATATCTTTTTTGGAGGTGGCTCCAGTCGCGGCGATTACTTCGGCGACGAGGGCATCGAGCTTGGCGGCGTCGAGTCCGGCCGGCAGATATTTCTGCAGGATATTAATCTCGGCCGTATTTTGGGCGACGAGGTCGGCGCGGCCGCCCTTTTCAAATTCGGTGCGGGCGTCGGTGAGATTTTTGACGGCTTTGCGAAACGTCGCGAGCGTGAGGGCTTCGTCGATCGGCTTGGCGGTGTCCATCGAAGCCCGCTGGATCGCCGCATCCATGGTTCGGAGGGCCGTCGCGGTCGCGGTGTCGCGGGCTTTCATGGCAATAATGATGTCAGCGCGGAGTTGTTCGTAGAGCGTCATAGGAGAATGGGGTTAGAGCTAAGGCGATAAGCGGAAGAGCCACGGAGGCAAGTGACGAGTTCCAGCGAGGTGCGTTGAAAGATTGCCGCCGGACGGGGGAGTGCTTCAATCGCGGAATGACGACCCCAAGTTTTCCTTCCAAAGATCCGCTGCATGGCGTGACGCTGGAGGCGTTGTTGACCGAGTTGGTGGCGCATTACGGCTGGGAGGAGTTGGGCCAGCGGATTGAGGTTCGCTGTTTCAATTTTGATCCCAGCATTAAATCGAGTCTGCAATTCCTACGCAAAACTCCGTGGGCGCGGAAGAAAGTGGAAGAGCTCTATCTTTACTACAAGTCGCAGCAGGGTTGATTAGCCCTCAGCCAATAATCGTCAGGACAATCCCGACTACGACGCCGAGGACCGCGGGCAGTTTGGCGAGCCCGTTCTTTTCGTGCAGTAGGAAAATTCCGCCCGCAAAGGCGACGAGGGTGCTACCGCGGCGCAAACTCGAGACAAGTGAAACGAGGGCGTGGGGATTGCGCAGGGCGTCGAAGTACAGAAAATCAGCGACGAGGAGAAACAGGGACACGGTGAGAATGCTCCAGCGCCAATGAAATTCATGGCGCGGCCACCAGCGCAGTTTCCAGCCGATCGCTAACGGGAGGAACAGCGCCGCGAGATAAATCGAGAACCAGCATTGGACGGTGGCTGCGTTGAAGCCCAGCCGGCTGAGGAGGAATTTGTCGTAGAGCCCGCTCACCGCGCCGAGCAGCGTGCCGGCAAAGAGAAAACCGATCCACTTATTACGATGAAAATGGATGCCCTCGCGTCGACCGGCCAGAGATAAGCCGATAAACGACGCGAGGGTAATGGTGATCCCGAGGCCTTCGAGCCACGAAGGGCGTTCGCTGAGGACGAGTACGGCACCGAACAGCGTCCACATCGGGCCGGTGGCGCGGACGGGTGCGGCGAGGGAGATCGGCAGGTTTTTAACGGCGAAATAGCTGCAGATCCAAGAAGCGGCGACGATGGTGGATTTGAGCAGGAGTTGCGCATGCTGGAGCGGAGTGAGTGATGCGACGTGAAGCGCCGCAGGCAAGTGGCCGGGGGCGAGCAGAGGCCAGGCGAGCAGCGCGGCCCAGACGGTGGCGCTGCAGACATTCGCAAAGAAGAGAACGGGCAGCACGGCGTTGTTCTGCACGGCATGCTTCGTCGACAGGTCGTAGCACCCGAGCATGAAGGCGGAGATAAGAGTGGCGGCGATCCAATCCATGAAGGAGGAAGATCTGTCGCAGGCTGCTGCGGCGTGCAAGGCCTGTGATCGCTTCGCTCCTTGGGGCAGGCCGTGCCAAATTGCCGGCCGTGGCTGCGAGTCAGGGTTCTAACGACAAGAGTGATCAGCAGTAGTCAGCGCAGGATTTCGCCCTTTGTCGCGTCGCCCGTTACGTCGAGGAGTTGGATCTGGTTGACGGTCTTGAAATGCGTGTGATCGGTGAATTCCCAAACCACTTTCTTGTCGCGCGTGATCTCGAAGAAATGCGGCTGTTCGCCGAGATGGCCGTGACCAAGATAATTGCAGAAAATCGTGTTGCCGTTGGGCAGGCGCTGCACGCCGGCCATCAGGCGCAGCGGATTGCCGGGGACTTCATTTTCGTCCAAGTCCCACACGATTTTTAACGCGGCATCGAGTTCGATCACTTTGTGGCCGTCACCGCACGTGATAAGCAGATGGCCGTCGGGCAGGAGCACGACTTCGTGGACATCGCCCGGGACAGGAATCCGACGGAGGCTTTTGCCGTTGGCGTCGAGTTCTTCAACCTGATGTTCACCTTTGCGGGAAATGAGGTAGTGGCCATCGCGGGTTTTGCGGGTGCCGCGAAATTGGTCGTGAAGACTGACGGTGGCGGGCGGTGGGGTGAGTTTGATTTCCCTGGTGACTTTACCGGCACGATCGATTTCGAGAATACGGCATGGGCCGTTCTCGACTACCATCACGTCGCCATTGGGCAGCGGTTGGCAGGCGTGGATCTCGGTTTTTTCACCGGCTTTGTATTCCCAGATGATTTTCTTGTCGCGGGTCATTTCGAGTGCACCCCCGGAGTGGCAGAAAAGAAAATTTCCATTGGGCAGGGCCCAACAATCCTGAGGATGGTTGCAGGCAAATTCCCATTCGATGGTTCCATCTGCGGCGACGGCGGCAACTTTGCCTCCGTTGGAATCCGTGCAGAGAAAGGGGTGGGCGGCTTGAAGCAGGCAAGGCAACGCCAGCAAGGCGGCAAGGACGCGTGCGAGAAAGGGGGTGCGCATGGGATTCTTTAAGTAGAAATTGCCGATAGAAGCACGGCAAAATGATCGGGCGGGCGTCTTCGGCCTTGCCCGCGAGTGCAGGGATCGCCTATATCTTCCGATCTTATGGGACGTCAATGGCTCCACGCGAAACGCGCAATCGTCAACCTGAAGAAGGGTCAAACGGTCGGCAAACTGGTGAAAGAAATCACCGTGGCCGCGAAACTCGGTGGCGGAGATCCGGCGGGTAATGCCCGGTTGCATGCCGTGCTTGAGAAGGCCCGCAAGGCTAACGTCACCCGCGATGCGATTGATCGTGCGATCGCCAAAGGCACCGGCGTCGGTGGCGACAAGATCGTCATGGATCATGTCGTGTACGAAGGCTATGCGCCGCATAAAGTCGCCCTGATCATCGAAGTCTACACGGACAACCACCAACGCACCGCGCCGGAGATCCGCAATATCTTCAAGAAAGGCGTGCTGGGCGCAGCAGGTAGCAATAAATTCCTTTTTGATCACGTGGGCATCGTTGAGGCGTATAATTCCGATGCTAATTCCGACTTGGAGGCCGTCGCGATCGAAGCGGGGGCGAATGATTTCGCTCCGTTGACGCACGCGGAGAACGACGACATCCCCGCCGAGGCCAATGGCGTGCGCTTCATCACGGAACGAACCGCAGTGCACGCCGTCTCGGTGTGGTTGAAGCAGCATGGCTGGCACGTGATCACGAGTGAAATTGGCTATGTGGCCAAACAGTTTTCCGAATTGGACGATGCCGCACGCGGTGAAGTGGGCGAGTTCCTCCAGGAACTCGAAGACCACGACGATGTGCAGCGCGTGTGGGCGGCGGTGAAGTAAGCGGTCCCCCGTTTTCCGGTGAGTGCCGGAGTGGCTTGCTTGCTCCGATACGTTCAGCTGATGATTGGCGCGGACTGAAAGGTGGAACCCGACCTCCGAGCGGATTGGTGCAGTGTGCGCACGAGAAAACGCGCCCGGAGGTCGCGTTCCACCCAATTCAACTGCATTCATCCGGCTAAGCTAGGCCGAGTCTGTGTATCGGAAGGTGGGGCGAGTAGACCCAACCCGCTCCACCTTCCAATCTATGATCGTTGGTTTACTGCGCGGCATTTACTGCGTGATCGACGGAAGGATCGGCAAAAATGCGAACGCGGTAACGAGTAATACTAACTGTTGGGGCAAAATAGACCGTTTGCCCGACTAACCAATGGCTGAATCTTAATTGCCGTTGGTATAATTCACTCGTGGGCGAGGCGAAAATTAGAGCCAAAAAAAACGCCGGCTCAGAGAGCCGGCGTTGAGGGACGAGAAGGGTAACGCGAACGTTACTTCTTCTTTTTGCCGGCTTTCACAGCCTTTTTCTTGGCGGGTTGTTTCTTGGCCATGACGTAGTGTCGTTAATTTCCCGCGCACTTGCACGAATAATTTTGCTTTTCGTGAAGATTTATTTCCGAGGTCAAAATGATGAAGGAAATTCAGCCGGAGATTTTTTTCAGCGCGCGTAGATTTCCGAAAAAAATCAACGCGCATAAAGCACGGCGAGCTCGCTCAAATAATTTGTGGTGGCAGAAAATGTTTTTTCCAGCGCCTCTGCGCGGTAACGCCACTGCCAGTTTCCCTGGGCCTTTGATGGCGTGTTGAAGCGGGCGTTTGAATGGAGCGAAAACACATCCTGTAGAGGGAAAATCGCGAGTCGGGCGACACTCGCGTAGCTCACCCGGATGAAGTCCCACGGAATATCCTCACCGGAAATCCGCAGGTAACGACGGACGTGATCACGTTCCACTTCACTCGCGGCGGATTGATACCAACCGAGGGTGGTGTCGTTGTCGTGAGTGCCCGGATAGATGACGGCGTTCGCGGTGGCGTTGTGCGGCAGGTAGCTGTTGCCGGCGTCGCTGCCCCACGCGAATTGCAGCACATACATGCCGGGCAGGCCGGTATCGGCGCGGAGTTGATTGACGGAATCGGTCAGCACGCCGAGATCTTCCGCGATGATGCGGGCGTCAGGACACGCGGTGCGGAAGGCGCGAAAGAGATCCAATCCTGGACCGGTGATCCATTCGCCGGTGCGCGCGGTGGTCGCTGGTGCGGGGATGCGCCAGTAGGCATCGAAGCCGCGGAAGTGATCGATGCGAACGATGTCGCACAGCTCGAATGACGCGCGGAGCCGGGCGATCCACCACGCGTAACCATCGGCGCGATGCGCGGCCCAACGATACAGCGGGTTGCCCCACAGCTGGCCATCGGCGGAAAAATAATCGGGCGGCACACCGGCCACCGCCAGAGGAAGAAAGGTTTTCGGATCGAGTTCGAATAGGGCGGGATTGCCCCACGCATCGGCGGAGTCACTGGCCACGAAGATCGGCAAGTCCCCGATGATTTCGATTTCGCGTTCGCGGGCGGCCGATCGGATTTCGGCCCATTGGCCGAAGAAAAGATATTGGCTGAATTGATAGGACGCGATGGCGTCGGCAAGCTTGGTGCGCAGAGGGGAATTGGTCGCGAGACGATAATCCCGGACGTCGGCGGGCCACTCCCACCAGACGATGCCGTTGAAATGATCCTTCAGTGCGCGGAAATAGGCGTAGGCGTCGAGCCAGTGCGCGTGGTGGCGGCAGAACGCATTGAAATCACCGTAGGGCAGCACCGGCTGCATTTGCTTGAATCGCGCGTAGGCGGAGTTGAGCAGGCGGGGCTTCAGGTTATAGAGAGCGCCATAATCCACCTGATCGGCGGACAGGCTCGCGAGGGCGGTGAGATCGCTCGCGAAGAGCAGGTCGAATTTCACCAGGGCGGCGAGGTCGATCAGGTAGGGATTGCCGGCGAAAGCGGAGAAACATTGATACGGGGAATCACCGTAACCGGTGGGGCCGAGCGGGCAGACTTGCCAGTATTTCAAGGCGGAGGCTTGAAGGAAATCGAGGAAGCGGATCGCGTGGTCGTCGAACACTCCGCAGCCCTGATCGCCCGGCAGGCACGTCGGATGCAGGAGCACGCCGGCGCCGCGTGTTTGCAGCCAATTATAGAGCGGAGCCGAAGGTGTGGCGGTGAGAGCAACGGGTTCAGCGTTCGTGGCGGAAGGTGCGGCGGCCGGCACTTTGCGCGGAACCGAAGTTACCTTGGACGGGATGGAGGATTTTTTTGAGGAAGGCATCGCTGAGCGTGATGTTTAGTCGCGGAAGGGGAGTGCGTCCATCCTCGTTTGTCGTCACGAATGCGCGGCGGGATGAATTGATTTTGTGGGCGGCGAGCGACCCGGGGCGAGGTTTGATGCGCGCGAGGTTTGATGTCATGATCCTGTCTTGGCGGGATCGGTTTGGCTGGGTGCAGGAGACAAGCCTGCTTGCAAGCGATTCGGCGTTGGCGGCGCTGAATCTTCCGGTCGGAATCGCTTGTAAACAAGCTCCTCCATTCGAACCACAAGCACGCACCTAATGCGCGTGCGCGATTCTGCAGCGCTGAGAGTGGTGAGTTCCTTTCATGAAAAGGCCGCTTCGGATCGGGCATAAAAAAGCGGACGGCTGGTGCCGTCCGCTGAAAGAAAATGGGGGATGAAAATTTTTCAGGCCGCTTTTTTAAATTCCTGGGTGATCCAATCCTTGAGCATCTGTTTATCGTAGAAAAGCGGTTCGCTGCTCCCCGGGCGTTGGGCCAGCATTAAATAATCCCGGTCAACAAGGCTACGTTCACCTTCCTTGAGTACTTTGCCCTCGGGATCGAGCAGTTGGAATTTTAATTTCACTCGCGGGGTATAGATTTCTCTCATCACGCGAATCTGTTCCGGTTGATTGAAGCGAGTTTCTCCTGCGAGATCGATGTCAGTGACTGTGATCAGCAGTTTCTGTCCGGTCGCGAGCCGGCGGCTGGCAGTTTTAATGATGCATTCCTGCAGTTCATTGAGGAAGTAGGTGCTTGTGGTGTTTTGGTGGTTTTCGAGCACGTCGGAAAATGTGTCCGGATTTTGAAACGTGACGATGACGTTGTCAGGCGTGGGAGCGGGCGCGGCGAAAGTGGGAGTGGCAAAGCTGGCGCTCAACACGAGCCCGGCGATAAGTGAGATAAGGCGATTGATTTTCATGACGAATTGAGGTGGCGTTCGGGGAATGAGTTGGGGGAGAGAGTCAGGACTTCGACGAAAATTCCTTGGTGATCCAGTCCTTGAGCAGTTGTTTGTCGTAGATGAGCGGATCATCGGGGCCCTGGGTGCGGATGGTGTCCTGATAGTTGAGGTCGCTGAGTTTGCGTTCGCCTTCTTTTACGATCTGACCGCCGGTGTCGCGCAGTTGAAATTTAAGGTGGGCGCGGGGGATCGTTGTACCGGACATGACGCGAACGTTATTCTGATCCGGGCGGATTTGTCCGGCGAGATCGAGATCGAGAAACGTGACGACGAGGGTGTTCCCGTTGGCGAGGAGCCGGGAGGCGGATTTCCGCACGGTGTCGCGCAGTTCATCCAGGTCGTCGGTGCTGGTCATGTTGGTATGGCTGTCGCGGACATCGGTGAAGTTATCGGGATCTTGAAAAATGACGGTGACTTTGTCGGTTGGTTTGGAAGTGGCGGTGGGAGCCGGGCTGGTTTGCCGGAGAGTGATTTCGCCGTTCATCGAGGAGATTTTAATATCCACACCGCCGCCGTTAAGCGTGCCGCTGACGAGTTTTCCGCCCGTGATCGGGGGCATCGGAGGATGGGGTGGGCGAGGAGGCTTTGGGGCGCGGGGTTCTTGGGGAGGGGCGATGTCACCCGGATTCGCTCCTTCTTTTGTTGCGCGTTCGACTTCACGTTCTACGCCGCGAGCAAATTCCTGGGCCACTTCAACGGCTACGCGCACGGCGTCGGCCGCGGAGCGGGCGGCCTCCGCGCCCATGCGGGCGGCGTCGCTTCCGCCGTAGCTCTTGCCTTCTGATTTGGTCTTAAGCACGGCTTCATCAAAATCGGTGAGGATCGAGCCGTTGTGGGTGCGCAGACGCACGTTGGCTTTGGTGTCGGCGGGTACGCGGAGGTCGATCTCACCGTTCATCGAGGTGATCGACACAAGTTTTTGCGGGGCTTGGGCGTAGACGGCGTGGACCTCACCGTTCACCGTGTTTACCACGGCGGAGCCGGAGATGCCCTCGAGTTTCACTTCACCGTTCATGTTGTTGATTTCGATATCGCCCGCGACCTCTTTGACTTCGAGGTCGCCACCGGTTTCGGTTTTGATGTCGAGTGCCATGCGACGCGGGATGGAGATTTTGAAATCGGCATCGGTGCCGCCCGTCCAAGGATTTTCCCCGGCGAGCGTCAGGCTGACGATGTTGTCTTTTTCATGGAGTTCAAAGCTCACTTCATCGTCGAGGCGGCGCAGGCCATCGTCGCGCGTATCTTTGCCGCCTTTTTGACTGAGGGCTGATTCAACGGTGACGGTATCGCCGTCGGTGCCGGTGATATGAATATCGGCCCACGGCATGTCGATTCGGAGAGTGGCGGGTTTGCCGGGCGAGGAAAGTTTAACGGTGGTCGTGGTGCTGTCTTCGCCGGCGTGCAGGGGGAGCTGAATCAGTGCGGCCGCAGGAACGAGCAGTAGCAGGCGGACAACGGAGGAGAGGGAATTGATTTTCATGGAAGAGAAAGAAGCTTTGAATGGTGGAAATTATATTTTGGGGTTTCGGGGAGGAGCTGCTTTGGACCGCGATGGATTGTCGTGATCGCGGCGTAAAGCCGTTCCTCCTTCTCGCGAAATTGACGGACCGCTTCAGGTCAGTGCGGGTTCGGCGTTGGCTTTGATTGTCGCGGTGGGATTGTTCGCGGGTGGCGCGGGCAAGCGAAGCACTGCGAGGGCGCGCCGGGCGGATTCACGGACATTGCGATCGAGCGCTTCGTCGCGACTGAGTTTTTCAAAAACGGGTTTGGCTGACTGATCTCGGGCACCAGCGAGCAGTTCGATCATGGCCACCTGGACGAGTGGGGCGGTTTCGCGAGGGAGTGCGGAGAGGACGCCGGCTCGGACCAGGGAATCGTCGGCATGTTGAGCGAGGGCCTCGACGGCGGTGAGGCGAACGTTGATCGATGGGTCAAAGGCGAGTGAGCCGACGAGATCGGTGAGGATTTTGCGGTCGGGGCTTTTGAGGTCCATGGTCGCGAGGACGGTGCGGAGGCGTTCGCTGGTGGATTGTTGTTGGAGGAGCGAATAGGTGACGAGCTGGCCCATGGAATTTACCTGGGCGCGGAGGGCGGCGAGTTCGGTTTTTGCTGAATCGTCGACGGGCGCGATTACGACTGGCTTCGTCATGAAATGGCGGCCGGCGAATAATCCGCCGATGAGGAGTGCGACGGAGAATGCGAATTGCAGTGCGGGTTGCGTGGGTAATAGCGCGGCGAAGAATCGATCGATCCGGCCGCGGGCCAGGGCGAAAGGACTGGGGGCATCGGCTTCGCGCTGATGGGTGTCGAGCATCGCATAGAATTGTTCCCGCAGACGCGGGCTGGGCTCCGGGGCGTCGGGGAGCGCGTCGAGCTTGCGGGTGATTTCCTGCAAAGCGGACCACTCGCGCTGGCAAACGGGGCAGCTGGCGAGGTGGGCGCGGAGCTCGGCCGATTCGCCGGCGGGCAGCGAGCCGTCTTGATAATCGATGAAGCACTCCTGGACGCGTTGGCAGTTCATGCGGTTTTCTCCTTTCGGATTTTAAAATAGATTTCGCGCAGTTCCTTGAGGGCGCGGTGGGCGCGGACTTTGACGGCACCGATGGAACAATCGAGGAGGCGGGCGACTTCCTTGTGGTCGAGATGTTGCAGGCGGGAGAGGACGAGGACCTCGCGGTGAATCAGCGGCAGGTGGGCGATCGCTGTGCGGAGGAGTGTGACATCCTCGCTGATGGCGGCTTGTTCTGAAGGCTGTGGTTCAGGGTCGGCGTGTTCGACGAGGTTGGCGGGATCGATGGGCGCGGGGGTCGAGGCGTGTTTGCGGAAGTGATCAGCGGCGACCTTGCGGGCGAGATGATAGATCCAGGCGGAGAATTTGCCTTCGTCGCGATAGGTATGCCGGTATTTTAGGATGCGGTAGAAAACGATTTGGACGAGATCTTCGCTGATGGAGGGCTGATTGGTCAGACGCACGAAAAAGCCATAGAGGCGCCGGTGGTAGCGTTCGAAGAGTTCGCCGAGCTGCCGGATTTCACCGGCGCGCACGGCGATCATGAGATCGTGATCAGTGGGAGTTTCCACGGCGACAGGCAGGTTAACCGCGAACGGCTGAGAGGGAACTCGTAATTGTGCGGCGGCGAGGAGCATGGCGGGTGATCATAAGCGTGTCTGGCAGTGAATACCGCGCCGGCAGTAAAACGTTACAGGGATTCTTTAAAAACTGGCGCCTACGGCATCCTTGAATATTCCTATGAACATGAACCGTCGCGATTTCCTGCTTAAATCCGGAGCGGCCGCCTCGCTGGGTTTGTTGGCGCGAGGTGTATTGAATGGTCAGCCGACGGCACTGCCTGAAAACCTTGGTCCGGGCTCCGGCGGCTCACTCCCGCAACCTCTCTTGACCAAACCGAGCGCGTTGCAGGTCCAACCGCCCACTTTAGTTACTGAATTCCATCCGTTGCGCCGAGATGTCGGGTATTTTATCGGTCGGGGCGGCACCATCGGTTGGCTCGCAGCACCGGCCGCACTCGTAGCCGTGGACACGCAGTTTCCCGATACGGCGGAACTCTTTTTGAAAGACCTGCCGGGTCGCGGAGATCGACGCTTGGATGCCGTGATCAATACCCATCACCACGGGGATCATACTGGGGGAAATGGCATTTTCAAACCCGTGACGAAGACCATCGTCGCACAATCGAACGTGCCCGAACTCATGCTCGCTGCGGCGAAACGCAATCCCGCTGCCCCCGCTCCGACTTTGCCGACTGAGACATTTCCCGATTCATGGCGGCAATCTTTCGGCGATGAAACTGTCGTGGCACGTTACTTCCGACCCGCGCACACGAGCGGCGACATCGCAGTTCATTTCGAAAAGTCCAATGTCGTTCATCTGGGCGATTTGGTGTTTAATCGCATTTATCCCGTCATCGATCGCACGGCCCGCGGCCGGTTCAAAAGCTGGCTCACCACCCTGGAAGATCTCGTCAAAAACTATCCTGCCGATGCCATTTATATCTTCGGTCACGGCAGTCAGAAATTTGGCGTTACCGGGGGACACGCGGACATCCTTGCTTTCCGGGATTATGTCGCCGCCTTGCTCGCGCACGTCGCTAGCGAGATCAAAGCCGGTACGACCAAGGAGAAAATAATCGGGCTCCCGAATCTCCCCGGTTTTCCGGATTTGCATTTGCCGCCCGGCCCGGGCAATCGTTTTGCGGGAAACCTCGGGGCTGCCTACGACGAACTGACGAGCGATTGAGTGCGGAATCCGGGGTTGGCTGGTCCGGTTAAAATTTAGTCGCGACGGCGTTTCGGGCCGAATTTATTCGCTTCAGCAATGCCGGACAAATTCACCGATGAAGCGGTCGACATTCCGACCTGAAACCTGCGCTTCGATCTCCCGATGCAGTCCATGGAATTTTTGGGTCAACTGCACCGTGACTCCCATGCTCTGGGCCAGTTTGACGATTCTTTGGGGGCGGCCTCGCTCCCAAAGCCAACAGGTCAAGCCGATACAAATCGGCTTCGTGACAGCGCCCTCGACCGGAATGGTGGATGCTTCCATGAAGCCAGATAGAGCCCAAATCGGGCCAATCGGGGCGGTCTTTTAAGCCTTTCGAGTAAAAGAAAATATCCTCTCGCGATTAACCGATTTGCTACCCCCAGCGGCCACGAGGTTAGCGTCATCTGGGGAAATTCAGGAAGGGCTGAGCTTTGGATTTCGCCCAAAAAAAGGTCCAGTCTTTTGGACTGGACCGCACCAAACCGCAGCGACGAAACATTGATGTCACCTTTCAATCAAGTGACCCCGCGCTGATTACTTTTTCTTTTTCTTCGAGCCTCCGTCCTCGCCGATCGAAACTTGAACCGTCCGATCTGTCGGATCGAACTCGGCTTGTACATCCACCACTTTCGAGAAGAAATGTGTGGGCGATTCCGCATAAAGTTCAGTCACGACGCCGGAAAGTGTGAGCAATAAATTGGCACCCCGCCGGGCGATCTCACAATTTTCATACGTGCCGACATAGCTGTCGAGGACGGCATCGGGCAGGAAGAACTCCGGTTTGGCCGGCGTGCCTAATTCGCGCACCCAAATATTCCGGTAACGCACAGGATTGCCGTGATCTTGCAGTGCGAGGGGCATTTTTTCCGGGTGAGCTTTGAAGGGAGCCCGTTCCAACCAGCCGGTCTCGCCGATCAGTTCGACATTGTTTTGAATGACCACTCCGTTGTGGAACACCGTTAGTCGCGGAGCCGAACGCAGCGAACCGTCGCTCGAGAATTTAGGCGGCGTCCAAAGGATGTCGTAGCTCTGCCATTCGCCCGGCTTGCGGGAAACATTCACGAGCGGCGGATATTGATTGTACACCGAGCCGCAGGAGCCGTCCGCATAAGTCTTATTTTCATAGGAATCGAGTACCTGCACCTCGTACTTGCCCATGCCGAAGAACACGCCGCTATTGCCGCGACCCTGACTTTGTCCGTGCGCCGGGGCGGGCGTGGCGAACTCAATGTGTAACTGGCACTCGCCGAAACTTTGCAGCGTGCGCGCGTAGCCGCTGCCTGGCACGCACTCCAGGGCGCTATCGTGATTTACCCATTTTGTCGCTTGGCCATCCATCGCGCACCACGCCGCGAGACTTGAACCGTCGAATAGCACAATCGCATCTGACGGTGCTTTGCCCGGCTTATCCTGCGTACTTGGAACACCCGCATCAACGACGACGGGTTGCGGTCGGTTGCGGTCATGGCCCAGCCATTTCGTTTCCACCGGTCCGGCGGCATGGAGGGTGGCGAGCGCGGTGAGAGCGGATAACGTGCCGACCAAAACAGCACGGGTGAGGGAGCGGGTAGTCTTCATGGGGGGTAAAAGAAAATGAAGGCCATCGGTGACGGCCAGAGTGGATGAGTTAGGGCCGAAATGTCCGGCGTGTAAAGTCTCGGAGGTGACTTCAAACCATATCGAATGTTCTTATTGGTGATAGTAGGTCGGCCCGTTCGCCGGCGCAACAACCCTTGGAATGGTTGATTCGGTTCACTCTTTCATTTGTTTTATTTCCGGGCGGAGCGCTTTCAAATCGGGATCGTCGAGCGCGGACTCCTTCCAGTGTTTATCTTTCCGCGCCGCGGTCGCCAAATAACGCTTCGCCTCGGGCAGATTGCCGAGCAGGCACTCGTAGCAGGCGAGATTGTAATGCAACACGTCGCAGGTCTGGCCGTGTGCGGGCAGCGCTTTCAACAGCACCTGCTTAGCCTCTTCGATCCGATTGAGTTCGCGCAAGGCGAAGGCCCAGGAAACCCAGCCCTTGTCGTCGCCGGGTTCGACCTTCACCAATTGGCGCGAGACTGTGATCACTCGTTTCCATTGCCTGGCCTGCATGTGCAGATTGATCCGGATCGAAAGAACTTTGGGTGAATTTTGCTCTGCGCGCGTGATCGCCTGCAATTCCCGCGCGGCATCGCGGAACATGTCCAGTTCGAGAAAGCCGGAGGCGTATTGCAGGTGGCGACGAGTGGAAATCACGGGGCTCTTCGTAGGCAGGAATTCCGCGCATGCAAGCTCGCGCGCCGACCCAAGAGCCGGGTCCGAAGGTCGGTGTCGCGCGGGTCGCGCCCCGTTTTATTTCACCCTGTCACGTCGCGTCATGTTTTGTTGCGAGACAAGCTCGCAACCTACGCTACGCGGAAACGGTGATGCCGCCTGTGTTGCGGGGTTGACCCGGCAGATTTCCTGGCTTGCTTAAAAGCGTTCACGTTTTCCGTCCACTTCAACCCCGCCTCTGACTTATGAGTACCCAAGGTTTCGGCACCAAAGCCCTCCACGCCGGCCAAAAACCGGACCCAACCACTGGCTCGCGCGCCGTGCCGTTGTATCAAACCACGAGCTACGTTTTCCGCGACACCGAACACGCCGCGAATCTTTTTGCGCTCAAGGAACTCGGTAACATTTACACCCGGATCATGAATCCGACGACGGATGTATTCGAGCAGCGCATGGCCGCACTCGAGGGCGGTTCCGGAGCTCTCGCGCACGCGTCCGGTCAAGCCGCGATCACCGATGCGATTCTCAACCTCGCCGGCGCCGGCGACCACTTTGTCTCCGTGGCCCAACTCTACGGCGGCACGTACAATCTCTTTCACCACACCCTGCCCAAGCTCGGCATCGAGGTGTCTTTCGTTGACGCGTCGGACCCGGATGCGTTTCGCCGCGCACTGCGTCCGAACACGAAAGCATTTTACGGCGAAGGTCTCGGCAATCCCGCGCTGAATATCTTTCCCTTCGAGGAGGTCGCCAAGATCGCCCGCGAGGCCGGCGTCCCGCTGATCATTGATAACACCTGCCTCACGCCATACCTCAACCGTCCCTTCGAATGGGGCGCGAACGTGGTCGTTCACTCGACGACGAAATACATCGGCGGACACGGCACGTCGATCGGCGGCATGGTGGTGGACGGCGGTAATTTCAATTGGGGCAACGGCAAGTTCCCTGGCTTCACGACACCCGATGCGAGCTATCATGGTCTCGTGCACTGGGAGGCGTTCAAGAGTTTTGCCCCCGCCGGCGGCGTGAACATCGCGTATATTCTCAAGATGCGGTTACAGTTGTTGCGCGACATGGGTGGTTGCATCTCGCCGTTTAATTCTTGGACCGGTTTGCAAGGCCTCGAGACGCTGCATCTCCGCATGGAGCGCACCTGCGCCAACGCGCTCAAGACGGCGGAATTTCTCTCGGCGCATCCGAAGGTGGTCTGGGTTAATTATCCCGGACTTAAGACGAGCCCCAATCACACCGCCGCGAAAAAATACCTGAGTGGCGGTTTCGGCGGTTTGATCGGTTTCGGCGTCAAAGGCGGCTACGACGCGGGTCGCAAACTGATCGAAGGCCTGAAACTTTTTTCGCACCTCGCGAACATCGGCGATGCGAAGTCACTCGCGATTCATCCCGCGAGCACGACGCACAGTCAGCTCACCGCCGATGAACAAAAGGCGTCCGGGGTATCACCCGATTACGTGCGACTCTCGATCGGCATTGAGGATTTTATCGATCTGCAAGCCGACTTGGAACAAGCGCTCGAGAAAGTCTGAGTCGTGGCCAGCTCGCTCCCCCAGGTTCAACGTACCGATGTCGCAGGGCATGGGATTAATTGTCGGCCGGGTGCCCTCACCCGGCCTGCGTGGGGTTGGGTGGTTACGTGTGATCGGGTGCTTGGGATCGTTTGCTTGGGTGTAGGAGCTTGCTTGCAAGCGATTCAGGATGTCGGTCGTGCGCGTGAATTTTGAATCGCTTGTAAACAAGCTCCTACCGTCGGACTCTGCACTCGGAGTGATGAAGAGGAATCGGTGATGCCGCACGCACCGCACTCGCGGGGTGATCCCGCCTCGGTGGGATCACCCACGAAATACCCCTCGCGAGCCAAGCCTTGCGGCCGCTCAGCCCACCATTACGGTTCGCTCCTTCATGCGCACGCTCGGTCTCATTCTCACATTCGTTTTTTTGCCGGCGGCGTTGCTCGCGGCGGATCTCACGCCGATCATTAAGCGTGAAGCGAGCAAGTGCGCGAGCGCCTGGCAGCGGAGCGACTACGAGGGAATCGTTTCTTATTTGCCACCGCGAGTGATTCAACAAATGGGCGGCCGCGCGGCGGTGTTGCGCGAGCTCAAAGCGCAATTCGCCGAAGCTCGCGAGTACGGCGTCGAGCGCATGCAGGCGACGCTTGGTCAACCCTCGCCCCCCAAACCATTGGGGCAGTGGCTGACTTCGTTGATCCCGCTGACCGCGGTATTGCACCGCGCTCACTTGGATCTCACTCAGCAGACCCACGCGCTCGGACTTTCATCCGATCAGGGGAAGCACTGGTTTTTCGTGCTGCTGCACGACGCGACCCAAGCGGAGATGAATCTTTGGTTTCCCGAATTTAAGGGGAAGCTGATTATTCCGGTTGATCCCGCCCCGGAGCTCGAAGTGGTTTATTAAATTATGATTGAGCGGATCAGCGCCGACGGAAATAGAGGTTACCTTTTTTCCGTCGGTAGGTTGCGTGCTTGTCGCGCAACGATTGGATGGGAACGCACTGAGTGGCGCGACAAGCGCGCCACCTACTTCGCTTCGATGCTGGCTGCATTGTGGCCAGCGCGCGCCTCCGATCTCTAAAATAACACCGCTTCCAACTCCCGTCACTTCCGCACCAACCGCGCACAAAAGCCGCCGCGCGCGGCAAGTGCTTGGGTGAGTTTCGTCGTATTGTTCACCACTTGGTTTGAATTTGAAAACGTATGAGCACTGTCGCCGTCGCCGATGAGTTCGCAGGCGTAGTTGCCGGCACGGAGGAAATTGAGCGGCACATTAATTGATTTCGCGATTTTCTCGCCGTTGATTCCGGCGAGATACCAGTCGTTGCCTTTGCGTCGGGCGAGCACGGCGAGTTCACCGGGGGCGCCGGCGACATAACGCGTCTCGTCCCACGTGACGGGCACGATCCGGAGAAAATCCTGCACGTACGCCGGTTGCGCCCGAATGCTTTCTGCGCTGGAAACGAAGTGCTGCACCCCACTTTCAAAAACAACCGAGAGCGCGAGCTCGTGTGCGTTGGTCGTCTTGTGGGGTTTTTGGTGTGCGGGGTCCGCAAAAATCATCGGCGTGTAATCCATCGGGCCGACCACATTGCGCGTGAACGCATAGATCGTGTTCAGTGTCTGCGCATCCTCGGCGTACAGTTCATCCCAGTATTGTTCGGCGCCGCTCACGCCTTCCATCGTCAGAAGATTTGGATAGGTTCGCGACCAACCGCGTGGCAGTGTGGCGCCGTGAAAATCAATCAGGAGTTTATGCCGCGCAGCGTCGCGCATGATGTCGTGATAGAGCGCGATCACGTATTGTTTATCGCTCTGCATGAAATCAACTTTGATGCCCTTGATGCCCAGCGCGGCGATGCGGGCCATTTCCGCATCGCGCACGAGCGGGTCGTCCATTTTATCCTGCGGACCGGCGTCGGGCACCTGGTTGTGTTTGCCCCCGGAGTTGTACCATAAAATGAGACCGACGCCCTGCTGCTTCGCGTACGTGGCGAGCTGCGCGACGTCGCCGCCGTTCTTCATTTGATGCCAGCCGAGATCGACGAGCGAATATTCCCAATGGAGATCGTGTGCGAGATCGATGTAAGTCTGTTGTTTCTTAAAGTCAGAGGGACTCGCCATGTCGCTCCACCAACTCCACGCGGCGCGGCCGGGTTTGATCCATGTGGTGTCGGCGAGGGTGTTCGGCGCGGCGAGATTGTTCACGAGATCGGATTCAACGACGGCGGCGGGCGTTTCGCCGACGATGATGGTGCGCCAGGCCCCGGCCCATGGGAGGGAAATGGCGGCCGCTTGTGGGGCGACGCCGTAGGTTTCAGGCTCCTCCGGCAGACGCACGCGGTAGAGACCGTCGGTCGCATCGGGCTGCAAATGAGCGGCGTAATTGTTGGCATCCAAGCCCGCTTCGGTGATGAGAATCCAATGTCCGTTGGTTTGGCTGAGCACGGGGAACGCCCAGCCTTCCGCGGCGGGCGCGGCGGTGCCAGTGGGGATGCCGTTGCGATAACGGCTCTCATAGCCAGGAGCCCACGTGGCCACTTTATCGTACGGTTGCAGCCACACGCGGCCGTTCACGGGTAACTTGAAGCCCGTGGATTCCGCGATGAGTTGGCGCAACTGGCTGCTCTGGCCGGGAAAGCCGTAGCGAAAAGCGACGCCGTCCGCCGTGGCCTGCACCGTGATCGTGAGGGTGCGCTGCAAAGCGTTTTGCAACGTGAACGTGCGTTCGACTGCGCGGTGATGGATGAGCGAATGTTTGCCCGCAATCATCGGGTAGGTTTCGTCGATCACGCGGAGGGAGGAGGCGGAAACAAACGTCAGATCGCTGGTGAAATCGGCGTCGGTGCGCGTCACGCCGAGCGGGGAGGATTCCAGCACGGAGCTGTTTTTGTCCGGAGTATCCACGTGGTCGATACGGTAGGTGGCCTTGCCGCTTTCGACGGCTAGCGTGAAGCGAAGCGTGCCGGCTTCATTGGTGATGGTGTGATCGGGCGCGGGCGATTCGGCGCGGACCACGTTCAGCGTCAGGAGACTGAGCGTGAGGAAGGGGAGAAAGGAGCGCAGGGGACGGGCATTCATGATGGATCGGGGTTTCATGAATGGGGCGCAACGGCGGGTCCCGATCAAGCTGCTCGCAATACACTCGTTAGAAATAATATTTTCCGGCCACGGCTCCGGCGTGATTTTTACGGCGGCAAATTAACGGCCACGTAGGTGCACACCGCTGCGGGCGGTAATCCGAGTTGATTCGTCTGCATCAGCGTGACCACTTGTTCAACCGCTCGTCGTCCCACGTCAGCGTAATCGGGGTGCACGCCGGCGATGGTGGGTAGCGGGGCGTCGTAGACGTAGCGACGCAGGTGGGCGGCTCCGATCAGGGGTAAGAGGGCATTCGTCGCGGCATAAGTGTGCAGGATCACCTGGGGGCGGTGAGTTTGCAGCCACTGCTTGAAGCGTGTGCTGATTCCCCGTTCGCTGGTGAGGGAAAAAATTGGAATGGGCGGAGCTGGCGGATGGCGCAATTGCTCAAGCAGGAAACCGGCGATCGCGCGGTCCTCGCTGCCGGGGTGAGTGCCATCGGATCGAATGATCGCGATGCGCTGGCAGCCTTGCGTCCAGGCACAGCGCCAGAGCAGCCGGGTGGCTTCGCGGTAGTCCGGGGTCACGCGGTAGAGCGGCGTGGTGAGTTGCAGGGAGTCGATTGCGACGGCGCATTTTTTGGTCCACGTGAAATTCATCGTGGCCGAATCGGCGCGCACGCCGAACAGCAGGAGCGCGCGCAGGCCGCGCGCCTTGAAGACCGTGTCGAGTCGCCGCGGCGTGGGTTGCCCAGGCCCACAGAAGAAAAAATCGAGCTGACAATGGAGGCGCGCCGCCGCTTCCAGTGCGCCGAACCGCGCCGCGGCGTGGTGCGGCGACTCGTTGAGCTCGGCCATTGAGGAAAAGTCGGAGACGGCCGCGAGGTGGCGGGAGCCGGGTTGGGGAATATTTTTCAGCCGGTGCTGATTGAAGGCGTCGAGCAACGGGTCCCGGCGGTAACCGATTTTTTTGGCTGCGGCGTGAATTTTTGCGCGCGCCGCCGGCGAGATGCGGGGACTGTTTCGCAAGGCGAGTGAAACCGTCGAAGGACTGACGTTGCCCGCGAGGTGAGCGACGTCCCGCATGGTGGGACGCGCCGTGGATTTGGGCTTAACTTTGTGGTTTGATCGAATGGCCGTCATACCAAGTTCCTTCAACGTAAGAGGTGAGGGGCGAAACGGAAATTTTCTCCGGTCGTGCATTGATGAGGCTGCCCAACAGGGAAACCGCCCGCTGGCCGACCAGATCCAGATTCGGCACAATTCCGGCCATCGGCTGTTTTTTCCGGCTGCGGCATAAGCAGACGCAGCCGAGCGGCTGGGCGTGAGGGGCCTTGATCGTTTGCAACATGGTCAGAATCGAACGCCAGTTGCACATGATCGCGTCGAATTGGTGTTGGCGAATCCACGCATCGAGCAGGGGCAGAATCATGGTGGCGGTGGCTCCCGGTGGGAAAAAGAGCGGAGGCAGATTGGTGGGAGTAGGCTCTTCCGCTTGCGCCAGCAACCAGCCGGACAGATGCAAGCCGTCGGTGGCATCTTCGTCTTTTTCGCCGAGAGCCAGGCCGATGCGCCGATAGCCGAGGTCGCGTAGTTTGCGAAAACTGAGAGTGACCGCCTTCATTTGGTCGAAGGAAACAAATGGAACTTGGGCGGGCACGTGGCGGGAGTCGATCTTGACGGTTGGAATTCGGTTCCAGTCGACTGCGGGAACCTCGAGGATCGGATCCCACGCTCCGATGATCACGCCCGCCGCCGTGGTGCGTTTCAAGTAGGCGGGCAATTCATGCGGGGAAATGCCGGACGGACCCACGACCTGGGTCTTGAGCCGGTAGCCGAGTTTCTTGGCCTCGCGCGTCGCGCCTTCGAGCAGTTGCCGGTGGTGATCGATGGCGAAAAAGTGCCGGTCGTCCTTTGCTCGCCCGAGGTACAGGAGTGTCGGGATCGGATTGCGGTGTGGTCGGTCTTTGCGCTGCCGGCTGAGTGCGGAAAACACTTCGTTGCGCTGATAACCAATCAGCTTCGCGACACTCTCGATGCGCAGGCGGGTCTTGATCGCGATGGCCGGATGGGCGCGCAGCGCCATCGATACCGTGGTGAAATGCACGCCGGCGGCCCGCGCCACATCCTTGATTGTTGCCTGGGTGAACATGCTGATTGCGGTCGCGCGCACCGGAACACTAGCGACGGAGCGAGGCAAGAAATCTATTTTTGCTCCGCCAAGGGGAACTGTCTGGGCACAATTTCAAATGGATGAACACCGTTGTTCTTTTCCCACTTGGATCGTTTCCCGTATCTCTTGAGTCGTTCTAAGATGAGTGTTGAATTCCATCGTTTTAATCCGATTGTCCGAAATAATATTTCGGGACAGTTTTGTGCGGATCAATTAAACGGCAGTGGCGAATGGTGCGCGCTTGCTTTTGTTGCGCCAGAGGGGGCTTTGCCATGAGACCCGAGGTTTTGCTGATCATGAATGGCTACATCGAGGATTGCGATTTGATCCTGCGCGGAATTTCCCGTTATCAACGCGAGCGCGAGTCCTGGAAGGTGCATATCGACAAAACTCCTCGCGCGGATTTAGACCCGGCCTGGGTGGCGGCGCATGCGTGGAGTGGTGTGATTAGCCGGGTCACGACGCCCAGTCTGGTGCAGGTCTGTGCGGCGAAAAATATTCCCTTGATCGATTTGGACGACAGTCCTGCGTTTCCCGGCGTGACGAAAATCCGCTCCGATAATCGCGCGATCGGCCACATGGCGGCCGAGGATCTTTACGAGCGGGGCTATCGGCAGATGTATTTTTGCGGGTACCCGGACAATTTATGGTCGAATGAGCGGCGCGATGGTTTTTTTGAGGCGCTGCGTTTACTCGATTGTGAAGCCACGGAGTTTTCCCTGCCCCACGGTTGTGGCGGTTTCGGGCCGACGGAAAACGCGGAAATGCTTTTGCAGATGACGGCTTGGCTCAAGACGCTGCCGCGCCCCGCCGCGATCATGGCGGCGCACGATTCTCGGGGCTATCAACTGCTTTCGATCGCGGAGCAAATCGGCCTGCGCGCCCCGGATGACCTGGCGGTAATTGGCGTCAATAATGACGCGATGCTTTGTGAAATGTCGGCTCCACCGCTGTCGAGCGTCGAGACGAATATGGTGCACGCGGGCTATCTCGCCGCAGAAACTCTCGCCAAACACATGCGTGGCGAAAAAGTGACTGAGCGGGAAATATTGCTTGAACCAGTAAAAGTGGTTTCCCGTCGATCCACCGACGCGCTGGCTTTTGAGGATTTGGCGATTTCCCGGGCACTGAGTCTCATTCGAGAAAAAGCCTGTGAAGGCATCACGCCGGCCGGCGTCATGCACCACACCTCGATTTCTCGCAGCCGGTTGGAGCGTGGATTCCGCCGCTATGTGGGACGTTCCCCTCAGGCCGAGATTCAGCGGGTGCGATTTGCGTGCATCAAACAATTGCTGAAGGAAACCGATTTTCCGCTGAAGCAAATTGCGGTGATGACCGGCTATGAGCACGTTGAATACCTCAATGTGAGTTTTAAGCGTGTGGTGGGCGAGACACCCGGGCGCTTTCGCCGTATCGCGCGGCTCGACGGCTTGGGCAATGTCGGCTCGGCCGCGTAAGAAATCGGTCGCGACGTGACGCCGGGTTCTGCCGCGACGGAAAAAGGCGGAGCTATTTCTTCGCGTTAAAATCGGGGAGTGAACTTGCGCGCCCCTACGGTCGATTCACCGACTACCTCACGCGGTTCGCGCTTCGTAATGGATTACACTTATTCGGAGCGGCGAACTCATTTTCGAAACCAGTCACGTAGGGTATTACTCGTTATGATTCCTGGAGCTTTGTCGCTTTGAGGAACCCGCGACCGGCAAACCTGTTTGGCGCGGCCCAACCCCCACACAAACCAGACCTAAGAGTATGAAATTCCCCTATCTGCAATCAGGCATGCTACTCGCCGTAGCACTTGCCACGGCCGCTCCGCTCGTGAGAGGCCAAACGGTCGCTCCGACCGCGAAACCCGAACCGGTTTCCTCGACGGATCTCACGGAGGCCATTGTCCTCTCGCCTTTTACCGTGACCTCCGAAGAAACCCACGGTTATCAGGCTACTGAATCCTTGGCCGGTACGCGTCTTCGTACTGAGTTGAGAGATCTCGGTGCACCGATTTCAGTCGTGACGAAGGATTTCCTCAACGACACCGGCGTCACCAACAACGGTACGCTCCTCACCTACACGACCAACACGGAAGTGGGCGGCGTTCACGGTAACTATGCCGGATTCGGCACGGGCACAGGCATCAGCGAAAACCGCCTGAATCCGCAGGGCACCACCCGCATTCGCGGTCTCGATGGCTCCGATAACACCCGCGATTATTTCCTGACGAACATTCCGTGGGATTCCTACAACATCGACCGCGTGGACACCGTTCGCGGACCGAACTCCATCCTCTACGGTCTCGGTTCGCCTTCCGGTATCGTCAACACGTCGATCAACGAAGCCCGCTTCAAGAACAAGACGACCATCGAAGCCCGCTTCGGTCGTTTCGGCAGCTATCGCGGTTCGATCGACGCTAACATCGTCCTTCTGCCCAAGGAACTTTCCGTGCGCGTCGACGGGGTTTACAGCTCCACGCAATTCCAGCAAAAGCCGGCGTTCAATCACGACTCCCGCCAGTACATCGCCTTCCGCTATGATCCTAAGGCGCTCAACCTCGACGAAAAGATGACGACCTCGCTGAAGGTCAGCTTCGAGAACGGCAAGATTCACTCGAACAATCCGACGCAGAGTCCTCCGACCGATGCGATCACGCCTTGGTTCGATCCCGCGAAGGGCAACAAGTTCACGACCGATCCGTTCATTACCAACAACGCGAATCTCAACAACCCGACGTGGACCTTCCACGGCATCGTCACCGACTACTCCCCGAACGCGGGCAGCGGCAACGGTGTGACCAACCAAGCGAACGGTTCCGTTAATCCGTTCTACAATCCTTGGGTCGGCGTACCGTTCCAATCCGGCACCACGCTGCTGTCCGGCGTGAATCCGCAGGTTCCCGGCGGCCAGACCTTCTTCCAGCCCAGCCTCAGCCTCGGCAACAGCCCCAGCGTGCTGCACAATTCCATCAACGGTATCGCCTACAATCAGTTTGCCGGCGTGAACACCTTCAGTGGTTACGCGCAAGCCGCCAAGCTTCCCGGTTATGGTACCGGACTCTACAAGGACACCTACCTCCTCGATCCTACGATCTTCGATTATTACCACAACCTGATCGGTGGCGAAAATTCCCGCCAGTGGCAGAATTGGACCTCGTTCAATGCCGCGTTGGCCCAGACCTTCTTGGGCGGGCATGTCGGTTACGAAGCGGCCTTCCACCAGGAGCAATACCGCAACGGGCAATGGAGCCTGTTCGGCGGCAACGGTGCGATCCAACTCTGGACTGAAACCTACACAGCCGACGGTCAGAAAGACCCGAACTTCGGCAAGCCGTATATTCAAAGCACCGGCCAATACGGCAACAACTCGTACCACGCTAAAAACGAGGACGTGCGGATCACCGCTTTCGGCGAACTTCGCGGTTCCGATCTGTTCGACCGTCAGTCTCTCGCCGCCAAAATTATTGGCCGCCAGCGTTTGACCGGCCTGTATTCCACCTACACGCACAACGATGAAGGTCGCGACTGGATGCTCTATGCGACCGATCCTTCCTACGATCAAACCTACCAGCCGAATAACAGTCAGGCGATCAACTTGACCAACTTCGCGCCGCACTTGGTTTCATTCCTCGGTGGTTCGCTCGCCTCGAAGTCGACA
>JANYFP010000404.1 GCA_025362555.1 Verrucomicrobiota bacterium | reverse complement strand
ATGATTGGCCCCAATCATCGTCTCGACGTTAATCAGACTCACAAAACTCGGTTGAGAAGGAAGTTTTCCGCGCATCCCGCTCCGACGCCTTTCTTTTTCAATTGTTCATTCAAATCGCGACTTTTTCAGCAGCCTGCTAGTTTGATTTGATAGGAATTAACAGATAGCGGCCTGACCTCATAAAAATTTCTCTGGCGGATCGGCAACATAGGCCGCCGATTGACGTTTCCTTGGGCCTGACCATCGTGCGCTCATGCCTTTGCTGACCATAGTTCCGCCCATGCCGGGCGCCGAGCGCCGCTTCCGGCCGTTCGTCGATTTCGTGCACGCTGCCGGCTGGGAGACCGAGTTTGTCCGGCTGGCATGGACCGGAGGCCAGCCGAACTTCGGCTCGGCTGCACTCTTCCCCCAGGTCGACGCCCAGACCGAGGGCAAGATCGTGATGGGGTTCTCCCTTGGCGCACTCTATGCCCATTTGGGCGCGCTGCGCGCCCGCCACCTCATTCTTGGCTCGATCGCACCGTTTTTCCTCGAGGATGACGATGAGCCGCAGCGCTGGATGATCTCCTACCGAACCGGCAACGCCCACACTCCGACTGATGTGCTGGTGGGCGCCAAAGAGGACGAGCAAATGCACCGCCGCGCGACGGCCGTGCGCGATTTTTACCGCCAGCACACCTACACGGACGTACCCGGCGCGGAGCACGAGCTCTGGCACCCGAATTACCTGCAAGCCATCAAGACGGCCCTGGATCGTCTCACGTCCCGGTCAACGCAGTCAGATGGGTGAGCCACGCAGCCTAAGCCATTCAGTTGCGAGTTGAGAGCTGAGTGTTGAGAGCCAAACCAAATGGTGACTGAATCCCCAGTGCATTGAGAACCGCTTTTGTACTGCACAGTTCGGGTTCTCAGCTCTCAACACCAGACTCTCAACTGAATTCTTCTGGCTAAGGCTTGGGCGGTGGGTCCGTTTAATCAGGCAAGGGTCAAGCCATGCCGTGTTCAGATCTATCCCATAGAACTTTCCCACGCTGAACACGCTTCAGTATGGAGTGCGGTGACTCGGCACCGCCCTCGACGAGCCGCCTCGGTGGCTCGCCTCCGTCAATCCGCGTGCCCGAATGAGATAGCGAACGACGCAGCGACCAGCCAGGTCAGGCCACGCCACTTCAATTTTGTGACAATGGTTTAGTCGACTAAAGCTTAGTTTGGGTTGGATTTGATAGAAATTTTAAAGCAGCGGCCTGCCCCTGGAAATTCCCCCATCCACTCCGGCAGGACAGCTTGTCCTTATATTATTTCTTCAGCCTCGCGGAAGTGTGGAATGAAATTCCCGTTTCGCACTCTCGCATTTATGCTCGGTGGCCATAGGGTTGGAGTCATGGCAATATTCACCTACGTACACGTCGAGCATCAAGCCGGACTCCGATTGTTGGACCTGATGGGAGTTGAAATCGATCTGACACGTTGCAAAGAAATGTGCCAAGCGATGCAGACCCGCGAACATGGTCGAATCGAAACAGACGCTCTGGCGGTCGCAATTCTCGCGGTGTATGGAAGGATTTTCGTTGGTGGAGTCCGGAACAAGGCGAAGCTCCCCGTTGAAACTATGCTTCAACCCAACGAACTGACCTTCCATCAGCAAATTCTCGAAGCCCGGAGCAAGCATGCAGTGCATTCTATCAACACGATGGAAACACCCAAATTAAGGGTGTGGCTGAATCCAGTCGAGCGAGGCGGGCGAAAGGTGAATAATGTGAACGCTGAAGTCGTCACGTTGGTGACCCTCAGCAACGCGGAATACCTGTGCCTTCAATCTCTATGTACTAAATTGCTGCAATGGGTCGCTGAACAAAAACAGATCGAGGAAACCCAACTCAAAGCGATTGTGGAGCGCGATTTCAGTTTGGACCAATTGTATTCCTTCCAAGCCGGAGTTTCGGCAACTGGCAATCTAGATACCAGTGCGAGGAGTCGGTCGCGTTAATCGGTAGGCACGAAGGATTCCTCGTAATCCAATGAGAGAAGCGAACTAGAGATTGGCTTCGACGAGATTGGGATATGTGTGCGTAGTCCAGTCTAGTTTGGCCAACATTTTACCATTCTTGTCTGAATACTCCCCACATGGCGAAGTCTAGACCGAATCCGATGGACCGAACGGCTGTAACCTACACTGCCACCCAATTCTTTGGTCGTCCGCTTGAAATATCAGAGTGTGCGGCGGTGCTGTCCCGGATGAGCCTCGAGTCCGTGGTGGGCCGTCTCGCACTGCTTCGGCACGTGAACGATGGAGTCTTTTCGGATCCGGACCCTTCAACCGGCGAAGTTCAGCGCTACACGCGCCGATCTATCGAATTTTTGTTCGACGAGGGCCGGCAAGATCTCGCGCGAGAACAGGCTATGAGTGATGACAAGTTCCGCCCTGTCTCCGATCAGGCTCTGCAGGCGACCTTTGAATTGGCGGTGCTTTGCTGCCCTAGGGACGACCTGCATTGGATTAACGGCGACCCACTGCGGATCGAGTTGACCCACGTAATTCTGTCCTTCCAAGAGGTGCTATTTAGCCGTGCTTTCCAAGTGCGACTTGGACGAGTAGCGAACGAAAACCCTGGAAATTGGGGAGTCGTCGGACAAGACGCCTGGCAGGAAATGATCCGAAACCGTATGGCGCACAACATAGGGAAATATTATCGACGGGCACTGGGGCGCCTCTACGCGATGTGCCGGAATCCTGAGATTGATGCGATGGTGCAGAAACGGGCTTCGGGAAAGTCTGTCACCACGATGTTTTCCGAGACATTTGGTCTGTCGCCAGAAGAATACCTGGGCAGCGCTTTCCTTTCGGTCGCGCCGGGTTTCGGTATGGATCTGACGGCACCGGATGCGATCAAGTGCTTCTATCGGCCTGAGACCTATTGGAACCTGATCGCAGAACCCTATCGCGGCAAAATCCGTGACCTAATGGCACTGGCGACCCGCCCGGCAAACGAGCCAGAGCAGATGCCGGCAATCAGTCTCGATGACTTTCTCTATCATGCTTGCCAGGCACACGTGCAGCCGGTCCTCGACCTCGGCAATGCGGCACTGTGCTTTAGCCCGCATCTGCTGATGAATAAGTTCGTTGTCGGATTGCCGTATCTTGCCCAAGAAATGGCAATCAAGCGTGCAGCGCCGCGAGTACTATCCCCACGCGAGATCGGAGGTGTGCGGGCTCCGTTCGGCATACTGTTCGAGTGCTACGTTGTGTGGCTTTTTCGCAAACTGCTCCAAGGCTGGACGGGTACGGAGATCGTAGCCCCGATGTGGTGCGGCCCGACCAAGGAGTACGGAGAGTGCGACTTGGTTGTCATCCGGCGTGACACGGCCTATGTCTTTGAAATTAAGACGACGCTCGCCACGCTCGTATTCCGGAGAACCGGCTCGTTCGTCGGGCTCGATGCAGTTCTGCTGGAGGGCGCGAAGCAGGCCTATCGCGCAGCATTGGCCCTTCGCGCCAGCCTCGCCGTCCGGGCGAGCGACGGCAAACCAATCGAAGACATCCGGTTTGTCGTACCTTGCGTAATCACCTATGAAGACATTCCGCTGTATCATCCCATCTCCGATTTCTATGAAGAACATTTAGCGGACGTAACGAAACTCCCGCTATTCAAGTCGGCGGACGGCATCGAGTCGCTTCAATTTTTCGATGTGGACTTCCTTGAGTCCTGGGAGAGTAACTTCGATTTGAGTCCGAATTCCGGAGCGCCCTTTGCCTATTTGCTGCAGCGCGCCCGCAATCCGTTCATCCGCCACGATTCAATCCAGTCGGGCGTGGCGCACCCGCGGCTACCAGAGGCGCCGACGCCATACGATGACAATATCAACGAATCGCGTGCTTATCTTGAAATGTTGGCTCGGTCTTGGCGGCAACCATCGGAGGAGGCTCCGGCTGCAAGTCCCCCGGCTTGCTGATCGATTGGAGCGTCAAACAAACGCGGCCATTAACCTATCGGAATAATAACCCTCATTCGAAAGTCGGCTCACCACAGTCTGGAAACCAGTTCTTTCCAGAGGGTCAGGCCGTTACTTGTTGATTTTCCAATTCGTTAGCACTGGCGATTGGTGCGCCGGGGGAAACGGCGTTGCTGGGGGGAGGACTACGCCGTTGTTTGTCGCAACAAACCCGGCATTTGTCCGGGCCGTCGCCCGGCAAATCGTCCCTACCGTTTTGAAAAGGTGCTGGAGTGTAGCAGGGAGAATTCGCGGCGTTTCTCCTTCGCCGAGGCTTCCGACTTCGCTCCATGAGCTACGACGGACAAGTTGGAGGACAAGAAAGCCGGTTCCTGCCTTTTCGTCACTGGGATCAGTTGCTCGGGTCGGTTTTGTCGGACGCTTGAGCTTTCTGGGCTTCGAACATGGCTTGGAAATTGACTTCGGTCAGCATGACCGGCGGAAAACCGGCACGGGTGCAGATGTCTGAAATGATCGCGCGCAGGTAAGGGTAAATCATCTGCGGGCAGACCACACTGAGGATGCCCTGCAGTCGCTCTTCAGGCACGTGGCGGATCTCGAAGATGCCGGCCTGCTTGGCCTCGACGAGAAAAAGCACCCGATCATTGACCTTGGTGGTCACGGTGGCGGTGACCGCGACCTCATAAATTCCTTCACCGACTTTGCCCCCCGCCAGCGACAGCTCGATGCCGACTTGGGGTTGTTGCTGCTCCAGCAAAATGGCAGGGGAGTTGGGTTGCTCCAGCGACAGATCCTTCAGGTACATGCGCTGGATTTGGAATACAGGGGTGAGGTCTTGGTTGGTCATGAGAGTGGGATTTTGAAGAAAATTAAAATACAGTTTTCGAACAGTGGGTCAGTTTTGCCGTGGAAAGTATTTCCTGCCCGGCGTGGCAGAGAGGTGTTGTTGTGATTTGCAAACGACCACTGAGGAGGGCCGATTCCCTTTTGACAAGAAGAGGCTGAGTGAATTTCAGGTTTCAATTCTGCCAAATTCCGGAATGGGTTAACCGCTAATCTTCGCTAATTGACGCTAATCCGGACAGAGACTGAAATTCGCTCAGCGATTTTTCGATGGGCGGAAGTGCCGAGTACAACTCAGGCAAATCCAGATCACTCCAGGCAGGTTTACCGCTAATGAGTTTCGCCGATGGGCGAAACTTTAGCATACCCCTTCGACTCATCGTCTCCTGGGTTGGTTTCGGGGAGTCTGCTAATCGCAGACTGAAATGGCGTTGCCTGCGATCAGCCGGCCCTCGAACCTCAAAGGCGGAGACGATAAGTCGAAGCCGCTCTCCCAAGGATTCATCTATTGATGAAGCCAATTAGCGGTCAACTTCTCCGAGGCCTTGGCTCACCCGCCTGCGAGGACTTCGCTCGCGGCTTGTGCAGGCGCGGATTCCGGCACCAACCGATGCACGCGATACATCAGCAGCATCGTCAGGATCGTCGCGACCGACACCGCGAAGCCGATACGGGGATAATGTTCCATGCGGCCCGAAGGCGCTTGATAAACCAGCATGCCGGCCAAGTACGACGCGATGCCCCCGGCCATCTGCTGCAGAGAGGAACTGATCGACATGTACGCACCGCGATCCTGCGGCGCGGGCACGGCAGACGTCAGCGCTCCCGCCGCCGTCATGCGCCCAGTGACACACGCGAACATCACCACGCTGACGATCACCATCTCCCACAGTGGTGCGTTTTCCAAGTAGGTGTAGAAGATAACGACCACGATCACGATCGAGCTCGTGACGCAGAACAGAGAATATTTCCCGTACCGGTCGCTCAACCGCCCGATCAACGGACCGAAGATAAGCGAGCACACGCCGGTGATCGCATACATGATCGGGAGCCGATCGAGCGCGATGTGTTGGTTGTTCACCGTGAACGCACTGGCGAATGGCATCAGCATGAATCCGCCGGTCGCCAACAGCATCGTCGCCGCGAATCCCACCCAGTAGCGCGATGAGCTCGCAGTCTTCCACAGGTGGCGCATGGGATGTTGGTGCCGGGTTTGCTGCAGGTGAGTGTCCACCGGCGGCATCCGCAGGACAATCACCACGCCGACTACCAACGCGACTCCGGCGATCATCAGGAATGGTGCATGCCAGCCGAAGTGCGTCGCGAGAAAAATCCCGATCGGGATGCCCAATACCTGGCTCGCCCCGAATGCGGTCATGATCAAACCCATCACGCGACCACGCATCGTCAGGGGAAACACATCGGCCACGATCGCAAAGGAGGCTGCACCCACCACGCCGCCGAAAAGACCGGTAACGATCCGCGCCGCCAACAAGGTCGGATAAGTCGGCGCGAGCCCGCAAAACAGCGTGCCGATCACAAAGCCCGCATAGAAGAACATCAGAAATTTCTTCCGGTCGTAGCGATCCGCGAATCCCGCCGCGAGGATACCCGCGATCGCCGCTGCGATGGCGTAAACGGAAACCACGAGGCCGAACTGCCGCGGCTCGATGGCGAGCGTCGGCATCAACAGCGCCCCGAGCGGCGAGAGCACCATGAAGTCCAGGACGATGGTGAACTGCAGGAAGGCGAGCATCGCGACCATGAAACGTTGGTCGGGGGAAAAAGCCGGAGCGGTGGCGCGGGCGGAGGAAGCGGCGGGTACAGTGGCAGTGGCCATACGGAAAGAGAGGGGCGGTTTGGCGAACGGTTGCGCGTTAGGGAAATCACCGCCGGCCCCGCCGCAACCCGGGATTTTAGATTTCCCCGAGTTTTCGGAGAAATATTCGGCGACACTTTTGGGCGAGTCTGCGAATTAATCTGATTTGTAGCGGCAGGCCTCCGTGCCTGCCGGCTTTGTCATCGTAGGTTGCGCGATTGGCTGGGGGCAGTGGAACGGGAATACTCGGAGCGCGAGCAAGCTCGCTGACCTACTTATCGGCTGATCGGAACCAGCGGTCCGAAAGGTGGAGCGACTTGACCCCAAGGCGCTTCAGAAATCCACGCCTTCAAACCTGCGTGTTGAGGTCAACCCGTACCACCTTCAATTGTACCGATACGCCTAAGTCGACGCCGCTGGGAGCCGCTCTTCTTCTTCCGTGTTGGCGACACCCTTTTCGATCTCACGTTCTTTCATTTTTGCCTCATCAGCGATTTTCACGGCGACGGCGGCCGCCTCTTTGGCGGGCATACTTTCGGCGCGTCGTTCATACTCCTTCTCGGCGCGATGATCTTCCTGACGTTGTACAATATCTTTGGGCTGGATGGATTCACCGGGCAGTTCCACTCGCAGTTCTTCGATGAGCATCAGAATCGCCGCCGCGAGCGGGAGAGCGAGCAGAGCCCCGGCAATTCCCGCCAGTGCGGTCCCCACCAGCAGGGAGAAAAACACCACTGACGAAGGCAAGCGGAGCGTTCGTCCGTAGACCAGCGGCACGAGCAGCCGGCTTTCCAGTTCTTCATAGGCGAGAATCATCGCGAACACGATGCCGGCAATGACCGGACCGTTCACTGAGGCTGCGAGCACGGCCGGACCGATGGTGAGGAAAATTCCAATATAGGGTAGGAGATCCATGACCCCGCCAAATACCGCGATCGCGAGTGCGTTGGGCACTCGGCAGGCGAGCAACAGTACGAAGAGGAATGCGCCCATCATGACGCAGGTTAACAGCTGCCCGCGGATATAGCTGCCGACGATCGTCTCGAGGTTGAGGAGAATGTGCGAGAGCCGGATGTGATGCGCGCGGGGAACAACGGCGAACAGCGCGCCGCGCAATCGATCACGATCGAGCATAATATAAAATGCCAGAAAGACGGCCGCGGCGCTGTAAGCCAGAATCGCGAACACCCCAACCCCCATCGATAGCAGGGTCGTCTTAAAGGAATTCAGCAACTCGGTGTAGCGGATGTCCCGCAGTTCATCGGCCAGCTTCGTGGTGAGACTCGATTGCTCCAAATAACTGGCCACCGTTTCCCGGTACTCGCCCTCGTTTTCCGCCACGGTTTTGAATTGTTCGATCACTGTGGGTATGGTGAGAATCGTCAGGGAAGCGGTCAGCGCCACGCCGATACCGAAGACGACGCAAAGCGCGAAAACCCGTCTGACCTTTCGCTTTTCCAACCACGTCACAAACGGGCTCAAGGCTCCGACAATCATTAGCGCCATGACCAAAACCATCACGACAGAAAGGAGATGAACCAGCAGCCACACGCCCGCTATAATCGCAAAAATGATGAAGAGCGATCGGCGTGATAGTTCAAAACGCAGCGGGTTGGTTCCCTCAGCAGTAGCGTCAAGACGCTTGGATTGGAGGGAAAAATCAGCACTAGCGCCGCTGTCATCAGCGAGGTGCTGGATGGGAATTTGCTTTTTCAGAAGGGTAATGGGTTTTGTGTGATGCGAAGCGCGGTCAAGGACGCCTGTCGGCCAATTCTTATGCCCCGCCCATCGTCGGATTTAATGCGATGTGAGATGAATTCATTTACGATGGTATCGGAGTGCGCATGCCGCTTCTATGGGGTGAATCCCGCTCTGCTCTGTTAGAATGGTTAGTGGATTGGAGTGGGGCTAGTCGCCGGTTTGGGCTGGGCCTAACGCTGGAAAGCTAACTCAGATCGAGTCGGCACGGCCCGCTACGAGATAAAGCCGAAGGTCGCGTGACGAGGTCAGCGCGCTCGTTGTTAGTAGACGGCGGCCGCTTCAACGTGCTCCCAGCGACGCCTGCCGCCGATCACTTGTCACTTAATACGTGACTTTCAGCTCAGTGGTACCCGGAAACAATTTGTCACGTATTACGTGACAACAGCCTGGGTTCGGGAGTTGCGGTGAGCGAACACTGAGTGCAGCCTGTTTGTGAACGGGCCGTTTAACCACCCCTGCTATGTATACGCCCGCTCGTCTCAATTCGCTTTTCGCCATCGCTGATGGGCTTCTGTCACTTGGTGACGCGGCTCTTCTCGCCGCCACCAAGGCTTACAAAAACACACGCGCATCTCTCGCGGCGGCACGATCCGCCCCGGCCCAAAAACGCCGTTGTGGAATGAACTCGCCGCCGAAACTAGGCGTCTCATCCGCAAGCGCGGCGAGAAAGTTAATCTCGGTCGTTTCCTCGGTTTGCCCCGTCAGCGCATTCATCAATTCCTGATGGAAAAGAGCGCCGGTCCCGATGCTGAGCGAACCCTGCTGCTGCTCGTGTGGGTGAGTGCCAGACGCCGCGGGGTGCCTAAGAATTGACGCGCCGGTTCCGCGGGAACCGCCCGGGGAAAAACGCAATTCACCACTCATGCCACCGATCACTTGTCACTTATTAAGTGACAATCCCCTCTGTGCTGCTCGCAAACAAATCGTCACGTATTAAGTGACAAATGGTTTGGGCTCCGACGAGATCCCCTACGTGGCGGAAGCGAGAGTGGAACGGCGTGAGGTTTGGGTCGCTAAAGCCGTTGGCTGAACGACGTTTACTGCTGCTGGGTATATTTCCCGCAACATCTTTCTAAAGTCGGCGTGGTTTTCGCCGTATAGAGCCATCCGTTCATTAACTGCCAAACTCCTCCGGGAGTGAGGCCCCTAACCTAGAAAGCATCACATGACCGTTATCAATATATCGGCCCAGGTGGTGGCTTCGTTAGCCGTCGTTGGCACACTTCTCGTGGCAGCGCTCGACTACCGTCGTCCTCTCCGGTCCCTGTAATTAAGAAAATCACACCCCGCCTTCACCGGCGGGGTTTTTCTTTTTATGGGTCGGCCGCCTTGCCCAGATGGCGTGCAGCGGCGAGCGACCCTGGCGGTGGGAGTGAGCAAGAGTGGTCAGGTTTTACCTCTGGGTATTGCTCGTCACGCGGTGGGGGAACCGAGTTTGTGCTTCGCCCTTGGATGAAATCTCTGCAAAACAGGAGCGCATGAAATCGCTTTTATTGGTCGGTGCATTTGTGGCCGCCGTGGCCGTCACTGGCGCCGCCCCGGCCGGAACGCCGTCGACCGCCGAACCACTCGAACCAGACATCCGCCAGTTAATCCTCAGCATCGCGCCGGCGTGGTCCTCCAGCCAAGGCACACTGCAGCGCTTCGAGCGCGGGGCCGGCGGACAGTGGATGAAGGTCGGCGACTCCGTCCCGGTGCTCTATGGCAAACACGGGCTGGCGTGGGGCCGGGGCGTACGAGGCAGCGAAGAGCCCGGGTTGCGCAAGCGGGAGGGTGACGGTCGGACGCCCGCCGGCGCGTTCACGCTCGGCGTCATCTACGGCAACGATTCCCACCTGCCGGACGGAGCTGATTTTCCCTTCCATCAGGTGACGGCCGTCGACGCGTGGCCTGACGATCCCAAGAATCCTTTCTACAATCAGCACGTGACGGTGGATGCCGCAAATCCACCCGCGTGGTTCGCAGCGCAGCGCATGCGCACCGGTGATCCGGCCTACCGCTGGCGGGTGGAAATCCGACACAATGCGGACCCCATTGAGCCCGGCGCGGGCAGCGCTACGTTTTTCCATATCCGTCGCGGTGAGGCCCGCCCCACCTCGGGCTGCACGACGATGGCCGAACCTGCTCTGCGCGACCTCGTCGTCTGGCTGAGAGCTGCGGCCAAGCCGCTTTACGTGTTGTTGCCACGTGACGACTATACGCGCTTATGGAAAGCTTGGGGGTTGCCGCCACCGGACCCAGTCCATTGACTGGTGATCGCCGGGCAATCTTCGACAGTCCGAACGAATTTCTCGCGCGGAATTCGAAGGAAACGAAGGAGCCGATCTCTTGCCCAAAACCAATGAAGTGGTTTAGCAGGCAGTCTGGGAGCCGATCCGCCGTTTGGAAAGCTGCGGATGAAGTGCGCGCCAGAAAAACAGCGCACGGCCCGTTGGTTCTTTCCTGACGACTCAGTCAGAGAGGGCCGCACCCTCCAGTGCCAGTGATCAATTGGGAATCTCGGGTTCGACGAGCAGCGCCAGTTGAGCGAGCGATTCCTGCCAACCGAGGTAGCACATCTCGGCGGGGATCACGGCGGGCACACCGGCCTGCTCGATGTTTAGCTCGGTGCCACACAGCACTTTCCTCAGCGTGACCGTCATTTGGATTTCTCCCGGCAGGTTGGGATCGTCGAATTTGTCCGTGTAGCGAAGGCGCTCGTGCGGCACCAGTTCGAGATAAGTCCCGCCAAAGGAGTGGCCCGTGCCGGTGCTGAAATTCGTGAACGATATCTTGAAGCTGCCACCGACCTTTGCGTCGAGGTGATGGACCTTGGCGGTGAATCCGTACGGCGACATCCATTTGCTCAAGGCATCGGCGTCGAGGAATGCGCGGTACACTTTTTCGGGCGTCGTTTTCAGAACGCGGTGAAGACGGATGGTATGCGTGGACATGATTTTCTTCTTTTGCGGCGAGTGGGGATTCGGATTTTTCAATTACTCAACGAACCTCGTTGAGCCTGGCGGATAAGAAATGGGCGGTAAGCCAAAATATTTAAGCCGTTAGGTTGGCGAACGAAGCGATTGATGATTACTGCGGATCGCCAACTGCCTTCCGCTACTATCAGTCTTTGACTTAGCCGGGCAGCGATGCCGTCCTGATTCGAAATACATTTTTGAATGGCGCGTGGTTTGGACTTCACTTCGAATCCTTCGCCTGCTTCGCGAGACAAATTCCGGAATGTCTCGCGAAGGATACGAAGGGAGCGAAGGAGGGGAAACGGCTGACCGTTTAAAAGATGTGGGGATGAGCCGATTCAGAGCATGAACTTTTGAAACGATTGATACCCTTCCGCTGACTGGCTGGGCGGTTGGCCGGCAGGGAGGGTTTGAGCTTAAGCTCCTGGTTTCATCGATATGGAAAGCAGAGAGATTCCGGCCTTGCGGCAGGCGTTCTTGATTTCCTCGACCTTCGCTTTTTCCATTCTCTCCGGCACCTTGATCTCAACCGCCGTGTGTTCCTTGTCCGTGATCAGACTGCCGACCACCGTTGGCAACGTCGCCACGGTGGCGGGCTTCCCCTCAACGAGGATTTTATCGGGTGAAGTCACATCGATATGGAGCAATAAGCCAGTCGTGGTGGCGGCGAAGGCAAGGGTCGCGAGAACCAGACCGAACAAGACACTGAGGGTTTTATTTTTCATGGAGTAGATGAAGGGGGAAGTTTACCGACGGTACTTTCATGAAAGATGTTCCGGCTTTTGACAAGACCGCTGAGTTCCATCCGAAAATGCCGGGCGATAAGTGGCAAGGCTGTGCGGCAAGTTAAAATCGCCAAGCGCGATCAGCCAGCCTGACCGCGGCAAGTCCACGGTTTCCGCTTCCCGTTTAGAATGCTGATCGTCCTTTGCTTTTTCACCGCTTCAAATAGAGGCGTTTGTTAGTGCAGGTGGCGCGTTTGCCTCGCCCCGTGGCGCGAACCAGCGGGTTGAGGTGGGCATCCCGCTGGTTCTTCAATGGCATGATTCCAACTCAGAGTCGGTCGCTCCCTTCGCTCCCGGTCCTCAATGGGGAATCACAGAGGGCGCACTGGCTTGCTCGATCTACCGCCTAACATTTTTTCAGCGTGACGGTCATTTGACTTTCCCCCGGCAGGTCAGGATCGCGAATTTGTCTGTGTAGCGGAGATGCCCGTGGGGTGCCAATTTCAGATAGGATGGACGCCTACCATTTCATTTCGCCTTTGTTCACTTTGGCTCCGATTTCCAACGCGATGCCAAGCCCGGCTTTGGGGTAGGCGGCCTTCATCGCTTCGATCAGGGCCGCTGCATTCGGCGCTTTTGATAACTCAACTTCGAAACGGGCGAGATAGTTTTTGGTATAAGTGAGCTGGGAAGTATTACGGTTTTCGTCGGGCAGCGAATGACCTGCGATCACGATCTGCGGCTGAAGCGCGATCATCCCGTCTAACTTCTTGCTCCAGTCCGCACGCTCTTGGGCCGTCGGCGTGTCGGCGGTCCAGACATGCACGCCGGCGAAAATATTCACGCCGCCAGCAATCGCCTTGATTGAAGGAATCCAAACATAACTCCGATGCGGCATCGAATCGTCGAGGCCGCGAATCTCGATCACCTGATCTTCCAATGGAATGGTGTTGCCGGCCAACGCCTCGGGCAGAGGTACGCTTTGCGGTGCGTTGTTACCCAGGCGCGGACCCCAGAGTTGCAGTTTGGCCTGCAAGGTGGCTTGGATTTTTTTCAACGTTTGCGCTGTGGCCACCACCTTCGTCTCCGGAAAAATCTGCTTGAGCGTTTCGATCCCGAAATAGAAATCGGGATCGGCTTGGCTGATGTAGATCGTCTTGAGCGTCTTCTTGCTTTCAAGCACCATGGCGGCGATGCGCAGCGCGTCGGCGCGGGTGAAACCGGTATCGAGCAGCACCGCGTCAGTTTTACCCGAGACCAACACCGCATTGACGTGGAAGCTGCCGCCATCGGCATTATAGACTTGGAGGGAAAGGGGGGACTGCGTTGTCGGTTGTGCGGCTGTCTCGCTTGCGACAACGCCAAGGCCAAGGCCGAAGGGGAGAATGAAACGAGTGATAATTTTATGGGTGATCATAAATCGGTGGTTGAAAGTTAAGGGGCGATGACGGCACTCTAGCAGCCACATGAAAGGCCAACAAGAGGTGCATTATTTGTCACCTGGTTACCTTTTGGTAACCATAGCGACCCCCGTCATTGATGAATAGTGAGCGCCAATCTGGTTTGCCCGACACCGAAGATTGTCCGATTCGCGGAGTACTTGATCATATTGGCGACCAATGGAGCCTCTTGGTCCTGTTGACTCTCGCGGGCGGCACGCACCGGTTCACCGAGCTGCAACGTGCGATTGGCGATATTTCGAAGCGGATGTTGGCAGAGACCCTGCGCAAATTGGAGCGCGACGGATTTGTCAGTCGGAAAGTTTATCCCTCAGTCCCGCCGAAAGTAGAATACCAACTCCGCCCACTTGGAGAATCTTTGGCCGCGCAACTTCGGCCATTGGTGAAATGGGCCGACAAGAATCACGACGAAGTACGCCAGGCACGAAAAACATACATCGCCCCGCCACGGATCACCGCTCTTTGAGCGTCGCCTGGTCCGCCGCCGAATTTTGGCGTGCGCCGGCACCGGCTTTTGTGGGAGTTTTTTAAAAACAGTGAGCAATAAGTGAAAAGCTTTCAGCTTAATGAGTCTGGCTGACTTTTGACTACTGCACGTTAATTGTTTGCTGCTCTTGGTTAGGGTTTCACCGCTTAACTGACTTGCCCGTCCGGTGGCGGTGGGGGTTAGCGAGCTGGACCCGACGTCTGATGTTCATTCCGTCAAAGTAGCGGCAGGCAGAGAGGCCTGCCGCTACGAGCGGACTTCTGTCGCGGTGTTTAGGCGCGTGGTTCAGTGGTCGCGTTCGCAGCTGCACCAAACAGCTGGTCACGGACCCGCAGACGTTCGCGCTCGATCTGCTCCGGCGTAGCTCCGAGTTGCGACAAAATGGATTCCGTCATCGCCAGGGCCACTTCACCTTCGCCTGAAAATACCGCATCCGCTCCCGCTGCGCGCAAGACGTCCAATTCACGCAGATAGGATGTTCGCGCCAGCACGCGGATCTTCGGATTCAGTTCGCGGGCTTGGCGGATGATTTCACGTCCGTCGACAATACTCGAGGCACTGAGCACCAGCGCACTCGCCGTGGCGGCGCCGGCCTGGGTCAGCGTCTCGGCGCGGCTCACATCGCCGTAGATCGCGGAGACGCCTTCAGCGCGAAGTCGCTGCACCGTGTCCACATTCAATTCAATGATCGTCGGCTCGATTTCGTTGTCTCGGAGTAGCCGCGTCACGGTCTGTCCCACGGGACCATAGCCGACCACAATGGCGCGATGCCGGCCGGGCGTGGCCGGCACTGGACCGGCAGATGGCGTATCCCCTTTGGCCCGCCGATCCACCCAGCGCGCAAAGCCGGGGGCAAAGCGCTCAATCTGCTTTTCGATGGTGCCGATGAACCGATAGGTCAGCGGATTTACCGTGATCGAAAGAATTGCGGCGGCGATCAGGATGTTGGTCGCGTTTGCGGGCAGGATATCCAACTGCCGCCCCATGGTGGCGAGGATGAACGAGAACTCGCCGATTTGCGCCAACACCACGGAGACGGCCAGCGCGACGCGCAAGGGATAGCGCATCAGCAGCACGATCACCAGGGCAGCCACCGGCTTGCCGATTAAAATCACCGCCAGGGTCGCAAGAATAAACAGCGGCGCGTCGACCACGCTGCGCCAATCGAAGAGCATGCCGACTGAGACGAAGAATAATACCGCGAACGCATCGCGCATGGGCAGCGCTTCTGTCGCGGCACGCACGCTGAATTCGGAGCGGCCCACGACCATGCCGGCGAGGAACGCCCCGAGCGCCATGGACACGCCGAACAATTTTGCTGAACCAACCGCGATCCCCAGCGCGACGGCGAGCACCGCGAGCGTGAAGAGTTCGCGTGAACCGGTTTTCGCGATGTTGGTCAGCAACCGTGGAATCACCCAGCCGCCGACGAGGAAAGTGAAGGCAACCAACGCCAAAATCTTCACGCCGGCCCAGCCCATGGCCACGATGATCCCGTTGCCGCCTGTCGCTCCCGGCCCGAACACCGCTGGGAGCAGGACGAGGACGAACACCGTGAAGAGATCCTCCATCACGAGCCATCCAATGGAGATATGCCCCGTCGGAGTATGCAGATCGCCATTATCCGCCAGTACGCGCGTCAGCACGACGGTACTTGCGACCGAAATCGCGAGTCCGAAAACAATGCCCGCCGGCCAACTCCAGCCGAGTCCGTGCATCACGATTGCGGCGATGATCGTTGCGACCAAGCTTTGCACCACGGCCCCGGGTATCGCGATCCGTTTCACCGCTAGCAGCTCTTGAAAATGAAACTGTAAGCCCACGCCAAACATTAATAAAATCACTCCGATTTCGGCGAGTTGCTCGGCCATGGTCGCGTTGGCGACAAAGCCCGGCGTATGCGGTCCCAAGAGAATTCCCGCGAGCAGATAACCGACGATTGGCGAAAGCCCAATGCGGTGGGTGATGTAACCAAAGGCCAAGGCAGCAATAAATCCACCGGTGAGTGTAAGGATGAGGTCGATGTTGTGCATGAGCGGATGGACTTCGGGTTGGAGCTGCCGCCCGGGAGACGGCGACCGAGGTTGTTGTTCCAATTCCGAACAAGCAACCCGCGAGGTCAAATTCGATTCCGCCTCACCGCTCGGCCGCAGCCGTCTCGCGGCGATGCGGGCGTGAAACAGGGTGCGCTTCCGTCACGCGAGTCGGATTTATTTGCTCGATCGCTGAACGGGCTGGTGAACTTTCGCGTAAGGCCGGGGGCCATGCGTAATTCTGACACTTTGTTAACAAAAATGAGCCCATGGGCCCCTTGCAAAACTGGGGTGAAGTTGGGATATTTTATCGATGAAACGAATCGCAATTTTGCTCCTGCTTTCCAGTGCGTGCTGCTTTGCCGAGGAGGTTACGCTTACTCGATCTGCGGTGATGAAAGCGGATCGCAGCATTGTTTCACTCAAGGCCGGCACCGTGGTTGAATTGTTGAGCCGGGATGAAAAAAATCTCACGGTGCGCTTTGGGAAAAACACCGGGACAATTCCAGTCGGCAGCATCGCGGCCACTGCTCCTGGCGCGGTGGCTGAGGTGAAGAAACCAGTACCGCCGCCTGCAACGCCGGCGGCGCCTCCCCGTCCGGCCGAGACTAATTATGGACGGGCCGTGGAAAAGGCGAAGGAGAATGCGGCCAAGCACGAAAAAAATCTCGTGAGACCGTCCGACGAAGTCCTGCAATAGGCCGCGAAGGATCGCCGCGCTTACGAAGCCTGCATCGCCCGCTGCGCTTCTTCCCGGATATCGGTGAGGAAGGACTGCAGTTTGCTTTCAGGATTCAGATCGTAGTGCGCGATCACCTCTTGGCAGTGATCAATCTTAAGCGTGATGCCGCGAAACGCCCGCGACATCCGCCCGACGTAGAGCGCGTTGCTGAGGGAATCGGTGGGGTCGTCATACTGGGTCGCGATCGTCTTAACGATTGATTCGGGAAACGTCAGTTGACGAAGCAGCTCGGCGCCAAAAGTGGGGTGATCGATCCCGCAGAATTTAATTTCGTCGGTGGACCATTCCTGCGCGAAATTAACCAAGGTGAATTTGGGCGAGCCGGGTTTTTTAACCCACAAATGGTCGATGACTAACATGCCGATCAAGTGCAGGAGGCCGACCATGTAGGCCGCCGAGCGATCTTCGCCTTTGCGGCGGGCCGCCATTTCGGCGCCGACGGCCGCGAAAATGGAATGTCGCCAGATGGCTTGGGCCGGCAGGTCGTAAGCATGGTAGGGATGGACCAAGGCGGCGCTGCCGAGGACTTGCGCGAAAATCCGGCTTAACTGGACGGTTCCGAGTCGGTTGACGGCATCATCAATCGTCGCACAGGGCTGGCGGCTGAAAAACGCGGAGTTCGCCGCCGCCATAACCTTGGCCGCCAGGTTTCCGTCCATGCGCAAATGTTCGGCCAAATCGCACGAGTCGTAATCTGCGCTGCTCAGCATAGTTTGCACTTGGCTGATTGAACGCGAGAGAGGGAGGGAACCAGAGGCAAGGAACGCTCTGACAATGGAGGGAGGATCGAGTGGCATGAGAATAGGGCTCAAGCTGATCGGATGCACGACGGCTGCATCCTAGCTTGAGATGCTCATTAAATCGGCCGCTTTTTTTCGTACTTGATTCTCAATCTGACGGAGACCTTGAATAAACCGATAAAACTCAGGTGGGAAACCGCTAATTTTCGCTAATCAATAAATTTAAAGGGAACTGAATCCAGAAATGGTTCACTTGATCGGTGAACAAAGAATTGCGGCACGAAATCCGAGTATTGCGTGCATTAGCGCCGATTAGTGAAAATTAGCGGTTAACCCACTGCGGTTCTTAAAATAAATGAGGTTCCTCGCTGTTTTCTGTGGGCAAACTAACCAAGCGGAATCTAAGCCCCGGAAGTTTAGACCGCTAATGGGCTTCATCAATGGATGAAGCCTTAAAAGAGCGGCTTCGACTAATCGTCTCCGCCTTTGGGTTTCTGGGGCCCGCTAATCGCAGGCAAGGAATCGTAGTCTGCGATTAGCAGACTCCCCTGAACCCACACTGGAGCCGATTAGGCGGAGGGGTGCTTCAAAGTTTCGCCTATTGGCGAAACTCATTAGCGGTCACCTCCCCTGGCTTGGGTTCTGCTGGAAGCTCGTTTCGCT
>JANYFP010000394.1 GCA_025362555.1 Verrucomicrobiota bacterium | reverse complement strand
CGGCACCGCCCTCCAGGATCGCTTCGGCGGCCTCTTCCAGCGTTACGCCGCAACGAACACCGGCCAGGCCGAAGGCCTTGGATAGCGTGCGCAACACAACGAGATTGGGTAGGCGCGCGAATTCCGTTAGCAAACTAGGCGTGCCGGCGAATTCAAGATACGCTTCGTCCACAACAATCACGGCGCGACCGACTAAGGTTTGTGCGACCCGCAAGACGGACGCGCGATCAAGTAACGCACCGGTCGGATTATTGGGAGAGCAAAGGAAAACGAGTTTTACGTCGGGCGTGGTGGCGGCGAGGACCGCGTCCGCGTCGACGGCAAAATTCTTGGCTGGCAGCAAAGGCACGCTGACAACGCGGGCGTTTTGAATCGCCGCAGAAACGGAATACATTCCGTAGGTCGGAGGCGTGACGAGAATCGCGTCCTGTCCTGCGCGGCAAAACGTGCGGAGCAGTAAGTCGATGCCTTCGTCGGAGCCGCGGGTAACGAGAACGCTCTCTGGCGTCGCACCATAATAGGCGGCGAGCGTGCCGACAAGGTCGGCGGGTTGTGGATCGGGATAGCGGTTGAAGTTGAGCCGGCCCTCCTTCGCCAAGGCTTCGGAGGTCAAAGATGCCGCTGGCGTCTTTGGATTTTCGTTGGCATCGAGCCACACGCGGCCGCCGCTGGCTTCTTTGCGCGCGGAGCTATAAGGTGTCAGCGCCAGAATTTCCGGCCGGATTAGCGAGAGGACTGGATCGGTGGTGCTCATCGTTTAAAAGTTTCCAACCGTACGCGGACGGCTCGCTGGTGGGCGGCGAGGCCTTCGGCGAGGGCGAGGTGTTCGACCACCGGGCCCAGTTTTTTTAGACCGGCAACGCTGGCAGCTTGCACAGTCATGGTGCGGGAAAAATCGGCGAGTCCCAGGCCAGAGCAAGAGCGGGCCCAGCCGTAAGTCGGCAAGACGTGGTTGGTGCCGCTCGCATAGTCGCCGAGTGATTCGGGAGTGAAGTCACCGAGGAAAACCGAACCAGCGGTCGTCACGCTCGCAAGCAATTCGCGTGGATTGGCGACCTGCAAAATCAAATGCTCGGGCGCGTAACGGTTGGAAATTTCGATGGCTTCGTCGCGACTGCCGGCGATGAAAATACGGCTGCGCTCCAGTGCCGCGCGAGCGGTGGTACCGCGCGGGAGAATGGAAACTTGCTGTTCAAGTTCGGCGAGGACGCGTTGCGCGAATTTTTCCGAGAAGGTGACGAGGATAACTTGGGAATCGGGGCCATGTTCGGCCTGCGAGAGCAGATCGGCGGCGACGAATGCCGGGGTTGCGCGGTCGTCGGCGATGACGAGAACTTCGGAGGGACCGGCGGGCAGATCAATGGATGCGCCGGCGGCATCACGGGAAACCTGCAGTTTCGCTTCGGTGACGAATGCGTTGCCCGGGCCGAAAAGTTTATCGCACTTCGGGATGGATGTGGTGCCGTAGGCGAGGGCGGCGATGGCTTGAGCGCCGCCGACTTTGAAGACTTCGGTGATGCCGCAGAGCTGGGCGGCAAAGAGAATCCACGGACTGATGCGGCCATCGCGGCCACAGGGAGTGCAGAGGGCGCGCACGGAATTTCCGGCGATCTGCGATGGCACGCCCAGCATGAGGGCGGTGGAAAATAACGGTGCGCTGCCGCCGGGGACATAGAGACCGATGCGATCGATGGGACGGATAAGTTTTTCGCAGACTATTCCGGGCATAGTCTCGACGCGAACGGGCGCGGAACGTTGAGCGAGGTGGAAGGCGCGCAGGTTGCGGTAGGCGGTGCGCAGCGCGGATTGGTCGGCGGCGCTGAGGAGTTTTTTTGCCTCAGCGAATTCGGCGGCGCTCACTTTGAGCGAACGCAACTCGGCTCCGTCGAACTTGGCGGTGTAGATGCGCAGAGCGTCGTCACCCTCGCGGCGCACGGTCGCGACGATATCCGCGACGGTGGCAGAGATCGTATCGCGGGACGCCTGCGCCGGGCGTTGAAGCGCGGCGAGGCGTTGGCGGGCGGTGAGGGATTTCCAGGTGACGGGTTTCATGCGAAGGAGACAGAGCGCGAGCTAGCTCGCTGGCCTACATTCTCGATTCCTTAATCTTTCTCATTCTCTCGCCCTGAATTGGCGGACGGATTGAGAGAACGATTAGGATTACGAGAGGGAGAATGAGGAATATTTCAGAGCATCATTTTTTCGATCGGCAGCACGAGGATGCTGCTGGCGCCGGCTTTTTTGAGCGACTCCATGGTTTCCCAGAAGACGGCTTCCTGGCAAACGGCATGAAGCGCGACCTTGGTGTCGTCGCCGGCGAGCGGGAGAACGGTGGGGTTTTCCGAGCCGGGCAGAAGTTTTTTGATTTCAGCCAGGGCAGATTTGGGCGCGTGAAGCATGATGTATTTGGCTCCAGCGGCTTTTTGCACGCCGTCGATTCGGCTGAGCATGATGTCGAGGGCGTGTCTCTTTTCCTGGGACAACTCGCGGTTGTTCCGGAGGAGGACCGCGGTGCTCTTGAAGATGGTTTCGACGGCGCGGAGTTTGTTGGCCTCAAGAGTGGAGCCGCTGGAAACGAGATCGCAAATGGCATCAGCTAGACCGAGGCGCGGCGCGATTTCGACGGAGCCGCTAAGGGTGACGACTTCGGCTTTGATATTTTGTTCGGCGAAGAAGCGGCCGGTGAGTTGCGGGTAGGAAGTGGCGACGCGCAGGCCTTGCAGATCTTGCAGGCTCTTAAAGGGACGCTCTTCGGGAATTGCGATGGCGAGACGGCAGCCACCGAAGTCGAGGGGACGTTCTACGACGTAGCCACTGAGTGCGCCGTTGGTGCGGCGTTCGAGGGCGGTTTCTTCGAGGACGTTGGTCCCGACGATGCCGAGGTCGCAGACGCCGTCCATGACGAGGCGGGGGATATCGTCATCGCGCACGAAAAGAAT
>JANYFP010000386.1 GCA_025362555.1 Verrucomicrobiota bacterium | reverse complement strand
ATCGGCGCCAAACTCGGCTACGAGATCGAGCGGATTGAGCGCGTTGCCCGTGCTCTTCGACATCTTGGAACCGCCCGTCATCCACCAACCGTGCGCGATGATGCCACGTGGCAATGCGAGGCCCGCCGCGTGCAGCATGATCGGCCAGTAAACCGCGTGCGGCGGCAGTAAAATATCTTTACCGATCACATGATAAGCCGCCGGCCACACGCCGGGCTTATCAGCGACCGCCGAGTAATAATTGAGCAGCGCGTCGAACCAGACATAGGTCACGTAGTTATTATCAAACGGCAGCGGAATGCCCCACTCCAGCCGCTCTTTGGGTCGGGAGATGCAGAGATCATTCAACGGCTCCTTCAAAAATTCGAGCACCTGTTTTTGCCGGTAGCGCGGGAAAATAAAGTCCTCGTGCGTCGTCAGGAATTCCACGAGCCATTCCTGATACTGGCGCAACTTGAAGAAGTAGTTCGACTCCGTGATTTCGGTTACCTCGCCAAAGATTTCCGGCCAGGTACCATCAGGATTGCGGTCTTTATTCTGAAGAAACTGTTCCTGGCGCGTGGAATAAAACCCCTGATACTCGGCCTTGTAGATTTCGCCCTTGTCGAAGAGTTGTTGGAGCACCGCGCGCACCACTTTTTTATGCCGTTCCTCGGTCGTGCGGATAAAGTCGTCGTTAGTGATATTCAGCTTAGGCAGGAGTGAACGAAACTCAGCGCTCACTTCATCGCAAAACTGCTGCGGAGGAATGCCACGCTTGCGGGCGCTGGCTTGAACTTTCTGCCCGTGCTCATCGACGCCGGTCAGGAAATGAACCTGATCGCCCATTTGCCGCCGGAACCGGGCAATAACGTCCGTCAGCACTTTTTCGTAGGCATGGCCCAAGTGCGGCGAACCGTTGACGTAGTCAATGGCGGTGGTGATGTAGAACGACTCCATAAAGTCGGTAAATTGCGGGGAACTCTGCAAATGTCGAAGATTTTGACGCGACAGCGGTTCCCTCCCCGTTTATCACCTCAGTTACCGTCCCGCATGAACCTCTCCACCCGCTCACTGGGTCTGGCTTTACTCCTGTTGCTGCTCTTTCTGGGCGCGACGGTGACGCTGCAATGGTGGCTCGCCCACGAGACCCGCCAACTTCAGTCAGTCGCGATCGACGAGCAGCGCACCCACCTCCTTCAGGCGATTACCGTGAGCGGCCGGTCGCCTGAAAAATGGGACGCCACATTCCAAAAAGAACTTGGGGCCATGTTAGGTGGAGCGGTCGAACTTTTGAAACCAACGAACACCCCCTCGCCGCTGCCGCGCGATTTTGTGGGCCTCTCGTTTCTTCAGGAAATCCCCTCGGCTCCAGGGTGGCGCGCCCAGGTGTTGTTTGCGACACCGGCTCTCTTGCGCGTCCAAATCCTCCACCAACGAACGCTGACGGTCATCGTCGTCCTGTCGCTCCTGCTGGCCACCGTGCCATTGTTGCTGGTGCTCATTGGCTCGCGCCGCAGCTCGCTGCCGGAGGGCGCATCGCGCGCTCCATGGGCCGCAGCGAGCCGCGCGAATGCTTTGGGCTACGAGCACCTGGCAAAAATTTCAAACGAACGTTCGGTCGCCTTGGAAATCGCACAAGGGGCGCGCCAACGCGCGGAGGAAAATTTGCAGGTCAATCGCACGTTGCTCCATCGTTCAGTCGAGGAGCGAGTCCGGCTCGGGCGGGAATTGCATGATAATATTTGCCAGACCCTTTACGCGGTGTGCCTGACACTCGAGAGCGTCCAGAAAAAAAACACGCTCGCACCCGCCCTGCAGCAACGCGTCGGTCAATGCATGACGGAATTGCGCCGGCTCAACCAGGAAGTGCGCAGTTATCTCCAGGAATTGGAACCCGCGCGGGTCAACGGCCAGTCGTTTACCGATGCGTTGACCGGCATGCTCGCGGCTTTCGTCGGCGAAGATGGAGTGCGGATCGAACACCGACTCGACGAGGAAGCGGTGGCGCTCATTCCTTCCCATCAGACGGCTGATATCATGAATATTTTGCGCGAGGCGGTGAGCAACAGCCTGCGTCATGGACACTCACGGAATGTTACGTTGCTGGCGGGCCGGAGCGAG
>JANYFP010000367.1 GCA_025362555.1 Verrucomicrobiota bacterium | reverse complement strand
ACAACACCTATTTGGCAGGAAAATCGCCCTAGTCAGACACTGAAGCTTTCACCGCACGAGCAGCTAGCCTTGGCGTTGGGATTGGAAAATTTAAACCCGCCCGCTACCATTTTATCCGAGTAGTCGAGCATTGTGCCCTTTAAATAGAGAGCGGTCTTGGGATCGACCACCACCGGGACCCCCGCCGAACGGACCAAAATATCGCCCCGACGCGGTTCGGCCGTGAATTTCATCTTATAACTCAAGCCGTTGCAGCCGCCACCGGTGATCGCTATCCGCAGGTATTCCCCCTGTTGTTCGCGAGCCACTAAAGCGGCTACTTTCACCCCGGCGGGCGCGGTCAAACGCACGAGATTTTCGTTACCTTCGCGCACGCCTTCAGGGAGCGTTAAAACTGGAGGAGAGACAGACACACCGACAGTTATTGTCCGGTCCTGGATTTTATCAAGCGTCGCGCGACCGTCACGGCATTTGCGAAACTGCGCGGACTCGCCATGCCCTTCCCGGCAAGGCCGAAAGCCGTGCCATGATCCGGGCTGGTTCGCACGTGCGGAAGCCCCAGTGTCACATTCACGGCCTCGTCAAAATCAATCACTTTCAGCGGGGCCAGCCCCTGATCATGATAGAGCGCCACCACCACATCAAACTCGCCGCGCAGTGCGCGGGAAAAAAGCGTGTCACCTGGCTGGCACAAGGAAAGTCCGGGAAACTCGGCTTGAAGGTGGACCAACGCTGGGTTGAGCAAATCGCGTTCTTCATGGCCGAGAAGTCCGCCCTCACCCGCGTGGGGATTGAGGCCGCAAACGCCAATGCGCGGGGCGACGATGCCTTCGGCGCGAGCCAATTTATCCGCCGCCACGACCGTCCTCCGCAACAAATGCGGACCAAGCAAACGCGCCACTTCATGCAACGGCACATGCCAGGTCGCCAGCACCACCTTTAACTTTCCACCGCAAAACGCCATGACCGGTTCCCCACCCCAGCGCGCCGCAAAAAACTCGGTTTGTCCGGGAAAGGTATAACCAATCCGGGCAAGCTCAGCCTTGCTCACCGGACCAGTCACCACGCCGGAAAACTCACCCGCCTTTGAACCGGTCGCGGCGCGCTCCATCGCCGCCCAAGCGACTAACGCCCCCTCACCCGTCGGCTCACCGGGCACCGCACAAAAATCCTCCAACCCAACGGCAACTTTCTCCGCCGTCGTATCCAATGAATCCAGCCACTTGGTCGGACCAATCAGCGCAACGCCGGACGCTTCCGCCGGATTCGCCGTCAACCACGCCGCGATAATTTCGGGACCGATGCCAGCCGGGTCGCCACAGGTGAATGCCAATTTATTCGTCATTGCTTGCGCCTCCGAGAACCTCCCGACGGGCCCGGGCGAATCCGCGTTTTCCGTCACTAAAGAACGCAAGAAATTGCTGCGCTTCCGCCGTCACAAACCTTCCTCCAGCCAGCGCGGCGCGCGCCACTTCGCGAATGTTTCCAGTCGTAAAATACACCACGCGAAAAGCATCTTTAATTTCACAAATCGCCTCCCGACTAAAATTTCGCCGCTTCAGGCCCACCAAATTCAGCCCAATGATTTCGTTGCGCTCGGCCGCCATCGTGAACGGCGGAATATCCTGCGCCATCCGCGTGAGTCCCGATACCACTACGCCTTCGCCAATACGGCAGAATTGATGAATTCCCGCGCCCCCGCCGATAAACGTGTGGCGACCCACCGTGACGTGCCCCGCGAGCATGACGTTGTTGGCCATCACCACATCATCCGCGACCGCGCAGTCGTGGCCGACGTGCACATTCGCCATCACAAAGCAGCGCGCACCAATGATTGTCGCCTTGCCCGCGTGAATCGAGCGATTGATCGTCGCGTGCTCGCGCACAACCGTGCCCGCACCGACGTGGACGGCCGACACGGTGGAAGGATCGAATTTCAAAAATTGCGGCGCGTCGCCAATTACGGCGAACGAGTGCACCACGACTCCGTCGCCGAGCACCGACTGTTTTTTAACCACCGCGTACGCATGAATCACGCAACCCGCGCCGAGTTGGACTCCGTCCTCAATGATCGCCGTCGGATGAATGGTCATGGCTGGAAATTTTTCTTCTTCGGCCCTGAGTGCCGCTCCGCAATGAGGTCCAATTGCGCGTCCTTCAACAGATCGTAATTCTTAAGGATACGGATGACCTGCAAAGTGTCGGACTTGCCGTAGCTTTTGTTAATTTCGACGCGCTCGATGATGTCGAGCAACATGGAGCGGAACGAAATAATGGCATCAACCCCATGCTCCTTGAGCATCGCCACACTTTGGGAACGGAACGGCTCCGCCGTCGGCAGACTGGGCAGCACGAGAATCTTAGTCACGTCGGGTGCATTCCCGGGCTCCTCGGCATCGACGGGAAAAAAGCGCGTCATGCCCTTCATGACCTTCTCCTCCAGGAATCGGAAAATCTCCGGACTGCTCTTGAGCATACCAGGCGTGAACGTATCACTATGCCAACCTTTGACGACCACGACGGCGCGCTGGATGTAGGCGAGTTCACTAGCGAAAAGAAAAAAATCAGGCC
>JANYFP010000306.1 GCA_025362555.1 Verrucomicrobiota bacterium | reverse complement strand
CTCAGGATGATCGCATTTTAAAGCTGCACGAAAATGCGGTCCGGCATGCCATGTCGGAACTCGAAAAACTGGCTGGGGCACGAATCCGAAAGTCGGGTCAAAACACTGAAAGGGTGACGGGGAATCTTGTGACTGCCACCTTCCGGCATGAGACCAGCCGGGAACTTGATCCGCACCTCCATACTCATTGCGTCGTGTTCAATGCCACGTTTGACCCGGTGGAAAATCGTTGGAAGGCGCTGCAATCTTCGGGCATGTACCGGGCACATCGGTACGCGACCAATCTTTACCGGCATGAGTTAAGCAAGGGACTTCGGGCGCTGGGTTATGATATCCAGAACCATGCGCGCGGCTTTGAAATCAAGGGAGTGCCGCAAAGTATCATCGAGCGATTTTCCAAACGACATCAGCAAATTGATGAGGAAACGCGGACCCGTCTGGCCAAAGGTGAGAAGGTCGGAAACGTTAAAGATCTGCGCGAACGGGTGGCTCATGGGAACCGGCGAAGGAAGATGAAAAACTCTACTGCCGATGCGTTGCGTTCAACCTGGAGCAAGGAAATGAGGCCAGAGGAAGTGGCGGCGTTTCGAAAATTGGAGTCCGTTAAACCGCGTCTGGCCGAAAAAGTTGATCTTGCAGGAGTCGTCGCTTGGGCTGAACAACACCTGTTTGAACGTCGGGCGGTCGTGCCTGAGCATGAATTGATGTCAGCGGCCTTGGAGCGTGGTCGAGGTGAAGATTTCGACTTGGTGGCGCTCAGGGAGGCAATCGACCAACGCGGCTTATTGCGGGAAAAGGGCACGGACAAAATCACTTCGCGCGAAGTCCTGGGTTTGGAACTTGAAATCGTAGTCGCCGCTCATGATGGCCGCAATCAGCACGTGGCGATGAACTCGGATTATCGGGCGTCTTCATCGCTCTCGGCTGAACAGACCGCTGCGGTGGAAAATATTTTGCGGAGTCGGGATTTTATTACGCTGTTCCGGGGTGGGGCGGGTACGGGCAAAAGTTTTGCTTTGCAGGAGGTCGAGCGTGGACTGACGGCGGCAAATCGTCCCGTGGTCGTCTTGGCTCCCCAACGCCAGCAGGTGCAGGATTTGCAGGCCGACGGATTGAATGCAAATACGCTCGCATCATTCTTGCAGGAAAAGCAGCTCACACGGGATGCCGTGGTCATCGTGGATGAAGCAGGGCAAATTGGTGCCCGGCAGATGGCAGAATTATTCCGCATCGTGCGAGCCAATCAGGGCCGGCTGATTCTCTCGGGCGATTCTCGCCAGCATGGTGCAGTCGCGGCCTCGGATGCTCTGCGGGCCATCGAAAAGCACTCCGGGCTCAAGCCCGCGGTGATTCATACGATTCGTCGGCAGGATCCCAATCTTGGACGCACAGAGGGAGAGCGGGCATTTATTGGCGAATACCGTAATGCCGTGAAAGCAGCCGCAGACGGCAACGTCACCAAGTCCTTTGATACGCTCGACCGGTTGGGTTGCATTCGGGAAGTTGGCGGGTTGAACCAACACGAAATGCTCGTCGCGGAATACCTCGATGCTCTTGAACGTAAGGAAAAGGCGCTCGTTGTGGCCCAAACCCGCGAAGAAGTAAGCAAGGTTAACGAAGCCATCCGTGCAAAAATGCACGAGACGGGAAAACTCGGTGCTGGTTCTTCGCTGACCACTTATCAGCCGGTCGATCTCGATGAGGCTCAAAAAAGGGATGCACGTTTTTATCAGGACGGGCATCATGTGGGTTTCATCCGGGGTTACGGTCGCTTTGCAAAAGGCGAAGTTTACCCCGTGATCGGGGCTAATGAAAAAGGCGTCATCCTCGAAAAGAACGGGGTGCAATCCACGATGAGCTATCGCTACGCCAACCGTTTCGTGGTGGCCGCGGCGAAGGAAATGGAAATCGCCCCTGGCGACCGGCTGCAACTCAAGTTCAACGGCAAATCGGCCGAAGGCACCCGACTGAATAACGGTGAACTGGTCACCGTGCGCGACGTTGCGCCTGATGGGGCACTCGTAGTCGAGGCGGCCAAAGGGGCCCGCAAGACCCTTGCGCCGTCACAACGGCTGCTTGTACGTGGCTACGCCGTCACGTCCTATGGCTCGCAAGGCAAGACCGTGGATACGGTGCTCATGTCGGATGCCGGCAATCGCCCCGCGACCGACGCGAATCAATGGTATGTGACGATTTCACGTGCCCGGAAAAAGGTGGTGGTCTTCACGCCCGACAAGTCGGCGCTCCGCGCTCAGGTGCAACAGGCCGGCGGGCGCGAACTCGCGCTGGATTTGAAATTGGAAAATTCACCGTCAGTTGACACCCGGCAAAGTGAGTGGACGAGGCGCTCCATCGTGGCGGCGGAAAGAATCCGCCAAGACGACGCCTTTATCCGCATGAACAACCGCCAGTCCAACCATCAACGCATTCACCTATGACTCTGGAAGAAATAATGGCCGCAAAAAATAACGGGTATAAGTCGGAGGTCATCCAATGTGTGGAAAAACACTATCAAGCGGTCTCCATGATTACCCTGTGCCCATGGCAGGAAAGTGAGTGGGTTTT